>DBIH01000159.1 GCA_002296885.1 Flavobacterium sp. UBA807
AAAGGGAGGATTGATTCGCCTGAGCGCAAAGCATCAAGAAGTGGAATTTCCGAATTAGAGAAAAGGCAGTTCTTCAATTTCCCGTCAGCAGTTAAACGGATGCGGTTGCAGGTACTGCAAAACGGATTGGTAACCGAACTGATAATGGCAAAGCTTCCCAAATGCGATTTTATCTTAAAGTTTTTAGCCGTATCATTCGGCGCATCTTCTAATCGTTCTATTTCGGAAATGCTATATTCGGATTTAATGGTTTCCATGATTTCGGCATAGGAAACCAATTTCGACTTATCCCACTGATTGCCATTGAATGGCATGAATTCTATAAAACGGATTTGAATTTTTTTATTTTTTGTTTTCGAAATAAAATCAAGTATTTCATTGTCATTAAATGACTTGATTAAAACTACATTAAGTTTAACATTAAATTTTTCTTCCAGCAATAAATCGATATTTTTCTGAACAATATCAAAATAATTACGCCTTGTGATAGTGTTGAATTTGTCTTTTATCAAACTGTCAATGCTTATATTTACCGTTTTAATTCGGGCTTCTTTAAATGTTTCGATAAAATCTGAAACCAGAATTCCGTTAGTTGTGATTGATAAATTAACATCAAGCTTTCCCAATCGAAGTATAATTTCCTTAACATCTTTTCTAATCAAAGGCTCGCCACCCGTCAATCTGATTTTAGTTACGCCAAGATTCACAAAGGTTTGTGCAATTGAAATGATTTCATCTACAGTCATCAAATGTGGTTTTGGCGTTAGCTTTATTCCTTCTTCAGGCATGCAATAGGCGCATCTGAGGTTACAGTGTTCCGTAACCGAGATACGCAAATAATCGTGTTTGCGTCCAAAACCATCCTGCAAAAGATTATTATTTTCCATGATCAAATCCATTCAACAATTGAAATAAATGCAAAATTGCCGGAAAAACCGCATCTATTGATTCAGCTGCACCATTAGCTGAACCAGGCAAAGCCATGAGTAAAGTTTCGTCTTTAAAACCAACTACACTTCGAGATAACATCGCAAACGGCGTACGCTGCTGACCATAAGAACGAATAGCTTCCTCAACTCCCAGAATCCTTCGTTCAATAAACGGAGTAATCGCTTCGGGAGTAATGTCTTTGCTAGAAAGACCCGTTCCGCCCGTCAGGATAATCAGATTGGTCTTTACATCACAAAGTTGCTGCACATTAGCCTGAATAACCTGGATATCATCTGAAACAACCAGATAATCCGAAACCGAAAGTCCTAATTTTTCCAGTTTTTCAGATATGACCTTTCCTGATTTATCTTCTTTCTTACCTGAAGAAACACTGTCAGAACAAACTATGACAGCAATTTTTAAACTCTGACTGTCTTTTATTTTATGATCTGACTTTCCTCCTTTTTTGTGTATTAGTTTTACTGTCGAAATTTCAACATTCGTATCAATCGGTTTTAGCATATCATACATAGTCAGCGCCACTATTGACGCGCCATGCATAGCTTCGACTTCAACACCGGTTTTGTAAATTGTTTTGACTGTAACCTCTATTTTGATTGCATTTTCAAGGCATTCAAACTCTATTCCTGTATATTCAATCGGTATTGGATGACAATCCGGAATAACACTCGAAGTATTCTTAACTGCAAACAATCCGGCTGTTCTTGAAACTTCCAGCACATTCCCTTTCGGAACCGTATTATCCAAAACAGCCTTTATGGTTTCAGCCGAACCAACCTTGACAATTGCCTGAGCAACCGCAGTTCTCAGCGTAGTGGTTTTATGTGTGATATCAACCATTTATGTGTTCTTTTTCCATATATAACTTTTGTCTTCAAAGATTTCCTTGCCAAATATGGGAACTTTTTCTTTTATTTCTTCCACCAAAAACTCCAATGCTTCATAGGTTACTTTTCTTCTTGGTGCAGAAACAAAGACAAACAGGCAAATTTCACCAGTTTTAACCAAGCCCAGACTGTGATAAATATGCAGACAGGACAATTCATATTTGGCAAAAGCCGCTTCCCTGATTTCATAAAAGCTTTGCTCTGCCATTTCCTCATATGCTGAATACTCAATAGCCACAATATTCTTTCCGTCAATTTCATCCGCACGAACCTGACCAAGGAAAATATTGTGTGCACCAATTGTTGTCTTGCTTTGGTGCTTCGCAATCGAATTCCCGATAAACTCTGAGGAAATCGCACCCTGAACAAATGAGGCTTTTTTTGGTTTGTCAGCTATCATTTAATTTAACTTTATAGTTTTGAAATTCAATAGTCTGAAGACAATTATCTAAACTATTATATAATAATAATTTACCGCTCAGAATTTCACCTATTCCTAAAATAATTTTCAGTACTTCGTTTGCCTGAAGCGTTCCTAAAATGTTTGGTAAAACTCCCAAAACTCCCGAATCATTACAACTCGGAATTGCGTCAGCTCTTTCATCTTCAGGAAACAAACAACGGTATGTTGGTCCGTTTTGATAGTTAAAGACCGAAAGCTGTCCTTCAAACTTATGAATTGAAGCATAAACCATCGGAATACCTTTGATTACAGCAATATCATTAATCAGATAGCGGGTCGTAATATTATCGGTGCAATCGACTATGATTTGATAATCAGAAGCAATTTCAAAAGCGTTTTCTTTTGTAAAAGAAAACGGATACGGCGTTATTATTACTTCCGGATTTTGTCTGACTACAGCTTCTGAAGCAACATCTACTTTACTTTTCCCCAAATCAGTTGGCGTGTACAATAACTGGCGGTGCAGATTAGTTTCCTCAACAAGATCCCCATCGACGATTCCGATTTTCCCAACACCAACTGCTGCCAGATTTTGCAAAACCGGACAACCCAATCCTCCGACACCAATAATTAAAACCTTCGCTTCAGCAAGTTTTAGCTGTCCAAGAATTCCAATTTCAGGCAATGTAATCTGTCTATCGTATCGTTTCATTTGGATTTAAAATTTATCCTCCGGCAAAGGGGGGCAGTAAAGCTATAATGTCGTCTTTTTCTAATAAAAAATCATTTTGTAAGAATTTCTGATTTACAGCTATTGAATATTTAATATCCAGTATTTTAGGGTATTTTATTTCAATTTTAGATTGCAATAATTTTAATGTAATTGTATCTTCTTCAACAAAAAACAACTCTTCCTTTTTTTGGGTAATATCCGCTATAATTCCGAAATATTTCAGTTTTAATTCCATCAAAAATCAAGTTGTATATAATTTAAAAACAGCTATTAATAAAACTATAGCGAGCACATTTCTGAGCACAATCGTATTCATCTTTTTACTTCCGAAATAGCCTCCTATAATTCCGCCCAATAAAGCAACGCCAATTAACGAAACTGACGATACAGGCAATGTTCCGCCTTTTGACAGAAAACCAAAAAGCCCCGAAATGGAGTTCGCAAAAATAAACAATGCCGAAACAGCTGCGCTCTTTTTGATATCTGCCCATCTCAAAAGCAGCAATATCGGGCTCAAAATAATTCCGCCTCCAATACCAATCAAACCTGATAAAAGTCCGATTACAGCTCCAATAACCAATGCTAACGGAATATCAATAGGTTTTAATTCTCCTTTTTGTTTTCCGAATAAACCCAGCAATCTTGCGACTGCAAAGAGTAAAACCGTTGCCAGTATTATTTTGTAAACATGAGTTTCAATTGTTATGATTCCACCAATAAATGAAAACGGAATCGATGTTATCGCAAACGGATAAAACAGTTTCCACTCAAACTTCTTTTCCCGAAAATAAAAGAAAAACGAAATTGCCGATACCAAAATATTCAGTACCAGAGCTGTTGGTTTCATAACCGTTACCGGAAACGCAAACAGACTCATCAAGGCGAGATAACCACTGGCTCCGCCATGCCCTACACTGGCATAGAGAAAAGCCACAAGCAGTAATAAAACTAATAATATCGGAGACTGTATAAGTTCGCCTGAAAGCATATTTTAAAAAATTTAACGAACCGTAAATATAACGACAATTCTTTTTCTAAATGAGATATACCGAAACTTTATCGCCTTTTAATAATTGATAATTTCCTTCAGGAATGTATACCAGAGCATTAGCAATTGAAAAGGAATTCAGCATTCCCGAATCCTGATGTGATAAAATTTCAACCTCATTTTCTGTAGCTGAAGCTTTTAAAAATTGGCTTCGTGGATTGTCAACCGGAAAATCATGGGATAAATGCTTCTTCAAATCGGAACCGTATTTGTATTTCATTTCCGAACGCCTTTGCAATGTTGGCAGCACATAGACATAAAAACACGTCAGGCTGGCCGCAGGATTTCCGGGTAAGGCAAATATGATTTTATCATTTTGTTTACCAACCAGCAAAGGTTTTCCGGGTTTTTGATTGACTTTATAAAACAGTGTTTCCACTTCCAAACTCTCCAAAGCTTTCCCGACAAAATCATAATCCCCAACCGATATTCCACCTGAAATCAAGACAACATCATTTTCATTAATTGCTTTTTCCAATGTGCTTTTAGTACTTTCAAAATCATCGTTTACTTTGTAAAGTGAAACTGTATCAAAATCTGCATCAAATAAAGCTGTTTGTAGCATTATTGCGTTGCTTTCGTATACTTTTCCGTTTGGCAGAATTTCTCCCGCTGAGACAAGCTCATTTCCGGTTACTATGATTCCAATAGTTGGTTTTTGAAAAACATTGACTTTCGTAAATCCCAAACCGGTTAAAAATCCTATCGCTGCCGGATTTAAGAATGCTCCTTTTTCCAAGGCTGCATCGTCTTTTTTAATCTGTGCTCCGAGTTGACGAATATTAGTCTCGGGACTCAGGTTTTCATCAAATAATACTTCACTGCCTTTTAGAGTTGCTTTTTCAATTTGTATTACGGTCTGCGCCGAATTAGGGACTGCGGCACCAGTGAATATTTTTACCGCCTGACCGGGTTTTAATTGCTTATCGAAAAAATCTCCTGCTTTTACTTCACCAACAATTTCATAGTGCAGCGAATTATGCAAACAAACTGCAAAACCATCCATGGTAGCTTGACGAAACGGAGGCATATTGATTGGCGAAAAAACGGTTTCCGCTAAAACGTGGTTTCGTGCTTCAAACAACGGCAATTCTACAATTCTTTTGGAATAGCTTAGTTTATCTAAAATTGCAAAAGCTTCTTCGGGAGTAGTCATCGATTTTGGTTTTTGACTCTGATTAATTGTGCGGCAACACTAATTGCGATTTCCTGAGTAGTTTCGCTTTTGATATCGATTCCGATTGGCGCATACACTCTGGCAATATTATCTTTATTAAAACCATCGGCAATCATATTTTGGAACAAAGTCGCGATCTTTTCCTTACTGCCTAACAACCCAATATATTTAAAGTTTTTATCAATCAATTTTCTGATGATGATATCATCGGTTCGATAACCAAAAGACATGATGACCACATAAATATTCCCGCCTTCCGGAACATATTTATCAATTTCTTCAAAATCAACGATTTGCTTTGTAGCTACAAAATTGTTCTGCTCCATCGTATTCAGGTTCTCACGATGATCGAAGATATGGATTTCAAAATCGAGTTTTGATAGCGTTTCGCTCAATGCCAGACCCACATGACCGCCGCCAATGACATACACTTTCTGCGGAAGCGAATTGGTTTCTGTAAAAGACCATTCTGCTGTTTCTGATGGAACATTGATTCCTAAATTGTTATAAATAATCTCGAAATTTTCTTCGGTTATGATTTGATTCAGTAATGGAAGAAAATTGGAGTTAATATCATAAAAAGCAATCGTCTGCTGACCAGAACATATCATCCCCGATTGGTCTTTCGGTGCCGATTTATCGTGAATCTGATGTTTTATGAATGGTTCAAAAGAAGGTTTGTCCAAAAGTGATTCAGCGAACTCAACTAACTTGTGCTCCATGATTCCGCCACCAATGGTCCCGTACATTTGGTTTTTGGTCACCAACATTTTGAAACCTTTCCTGCCCGGACTGCTGCCTTCGTTGGAAATCACTATCATCAACACCAATCGTTTTTCAACCTGGAGTATTTCAGAAAGTTTTTTATAGAAATCGAGCGTCATTATTTGCTGTAATCGTTTTGCCAAAATTAACTTTTTATCCTTAAGTTTGTACGTTTGCCTTTCGGGTAAATCCAAAATAAAATGCAAGACAGAAAAATATACAGTAATCGCGTTTGGGTTAATGACAAACTGCAACCTGCAACATTAACTTTTAACGAAGGAATCACCTCAATAGAATTCAATAAATCAGCCGATGCTGAAGATTATGGCAATGCCGTAATAATGCCGGGCGTTATTGATGTTCATGTTCACATCAATGAACCGGGAAGAACCGAATGGGAAGGTTTTGAAACCGCGACTCAGGCAGCGGCTGCAGGAGGTTCAACAACTATTATTGATATGCCATTGAATGCGAGTCCGGTGACAACAACGCCCGATGCTTTCAATCAAAAACTCGATGCTTCGAAAGGCAAAATGAATGTCAATGTTGGTTTTTATGCCGGATTGATTCCGGGAAATGCCAGACATTTAGATGCACTGATTGATGCCGGAGTAGTTGGTGTAAAATGTTTCCTAACGCATTCGGGCATTGATGAATTCCCAAATGTTACCGAAAAGGATTTGGACGAAGCGATGCCAATCATTGCCAAACACAACATTCCATTATTAGCGCATTGTGAATTATATGAAACCGAAGTTGATTGTGATTTTAACAATAATCCGACAAGCTATCAACATTATCTGGCGAGCCGACCAAAGAAATGGGAAAATGACGCTATCGATTTGATGATAAAAATGTGCCGCAAACACAACTGCCCGGTGCATATCGTTCACGTTGCATCCGCGGAAGCGTTAGCCATGATTGAAGCTGCTAAAAAAGAAGGTTTACCGATTACAGCCGAAACCTGCACGCAATATATTTTCTTTAATGCCGAAGATATTCCCGATGCTAACTGCATTTACAAATGTGCGCCGCCAATCCGTGAAAAGGCAAACAACGAGCAATTGAAACACGCTTTTACAACCGGCGTTTTAGATTTCCTCACAACCGACCACTCGCCTGCTCCGCCGAATATTAAGGAAATAGAAACCGGAAATCTAAAGAAAGCCTGGGGCGGAATTGCAGGAATTCAGTTCTTATTAACGGCTTCATGGACTGCTTTGAAAGATACAATGAAACTCGAGCAATTTATTCCGTTAGTAACTTCAAAACCAGCGCATTTTATTAAGGCTGATAAGAAGGGTGAATTCAAAATTGGCAACGATGCCGATATCGTCATCTGGAATCCCGACGCAAACGATGTCGCAAAACCTGAAGACATTTTTTTCAGATATAAAATAAGTCCATATATTGCGCAAAACTTAAACGGAAAAGTGCTTGAAACCATAGTAAACGGCGCGACTGTTTATCAGAATAAATCAATACAAAACAAAAATAAAGGACAATGGCTTTTACAAAAGTAACCGAGATTATAAAAGAATCACCTGCATTTACAGCATTAACCGACTTAGCAGCAGAGCGATTGGGCGGAAAGGTTTTATATGCAACCGATGATTTCTTTGCTGAAAAAGAAAACTTAATACTTCCAACACGCGGTATTTTTATTCACGATAAATATACCGACCGCGGAAAATGGATGGACGGCTGGGAAAGCCGCAGAAAAAGAACTCCGGGACACGACTGGGCGGTAATCCAACTGGGAGTTTCGGGAAAGATTACCGGTTTTGATATTGATACCAATTTCTTTTTGGGAAATCATCCGCCACATTGTTCGATTGAAGCAGTGAATCTTCCCGAAGGTTATAAAACTTCGGATTGGGAGGATGTGGCATGGACAGAGATTCTCCCAAAATCACATCTGGATGCGGGTTCACAGAATTTCTACGAATGCAAAAGCGATGAAATTTACACCCACTTACGTTTACATATTTATCCTGATGGTGGCGTTGCACGTTTCCGTGTTTATGGTGAAGTTTTCAAAAACTGGAACTCGGTTTCGCCTTCAGAGGAAATCGATTTAGCTGCAGCAATCAACGGCGGACAGGCAATTGCCTGCAATGATATGTTCTTTAGTGCAATGAGTAATCTGATTATGCCAAACCGTGGCGCGAACATGGGCGATGGTTGGGAAACTAAACGTAACCGAACTCCAAACAACCGTGACTGGGTGATTTTGAAACTGGCTCACAAAGGAACCGTTGACAGAATCGTTGTGGATACCTGTCACTTCAAAGGTAATTATCCTGATAGCTGTTCTATTGAATGCTGCACGAGCGATAATGATGAAGCCGTAATCAAAAATGGTTACTGGCAGACTTTATTGCCTCAGCAAAAATTGAGCGCCGATAACGAACACGAATTTGTAAAAGAAATAAATGCTCACGACGGCATCACGCATGTCAGACTAAACATCTTCCCTGATGGTGGTGTAAGTCGTTTGAGATTGTTTGGTAAAATCAGTAAATAGTGGCAATAAGTACTTTTGTAATAATCGTTCTGTATGTAATTGAATTCAGTGTATTAATTACACTGGGATACATCTCATACAAAATGCCGAACATCCTAAAGGGAAAATCCCAGAAAAATCCGGAAGGCGACGCTGACATCCGAAACATTAGCATGAATTATATTTATGTCGGAATGCTGCTGATGATCGTTGGGATTTTGGTCAATACTTATATACTTGTAAAAGGAACACCGCTCGAAGCACACATGATGGAATGGCTAAACATTGTCATCCGATTGATGCATATTACCTTCGGAATTGCCTGGATTGGTGCTTCGTTTTACTTTGTTTTCCTTGAAAATGCCTTAAACCGTACCGAAGATGTGCGCGATGAATTAGCTGGAAACCTTTGGGCTGTTCATGGTGGCGGATTTTATTATCTGGAGAAATATAAAGTCGCTCCAAAGACCATCCCGAAACATTTGCACTGGTTTAAATACGAAGCCTATTTTACTTGGCTTACCGGTTTTTGTCTGTTGTTTGTGGTCTATTATTTCAATGCTTCAGCTTTTTTAATCGATAAGAATGTATTGGATATTACCGCGACTCAGGGAATTTTAATTGGAGTAAGTTCGTTTATAGTTGCGTGGCTGATTTATGATCGAATGTGTAAATCATCCTTAATCAAAAATCAAACAGCATTTGCAGTAATTGGATTTATTTTCCTGATTGCGTTTGCTTTCTTTTATTGCCATGTATTTAGCGCCCGTGCGGCTTATATCCACTTTGGAGCGATGATCGGAAGTATCATGGTGGCGAATGTGTTCTTTGTGATTATACCGGGACAAAAAGAAATGGTACGTTGTGCCAAACTGGGGATTCCATTGGATCCGAGTCTGGGTAAAAAAGCGCTTGCACGTTCATTACATAATAATTATTTCACCTTACCGGTTTTGTTTGTGATGGTCAGCAATCACTTCCCTTCTACCTTTGGATATGAATATCCATGGTTGATGCTGGCGGTTATCTCATTAGGTGCAGCCGGTGTAAAACATTATCTGAACTTAAAGGAAAAACAACAACTGAATGTTTGGATACTTCCTGTTTCCGTAGTAATTTTATTAGCTGCCTGCTTTATTTCGGCTCCAAGTACCGATCCGTATGAGTGTAAAAAAGAAGTAAGCATTCAGGAAGTTCAGGCGATTGTGCAGAAACGTTGTGTGCAATGCCACTCTTCTAACCCAACGGATGATGTTTATAAAACCGCTCCAAATGGTGTGAAATATGACACCCCGCAGGATATTTACAATAAGAAAGACTTGATTCTTCAGCGCGTGGTTGTGACTAAAACAATGCCTCAAAACAACAAAACCAATATCACAGAAGAAGAACGAAATACCATCCGTTGTTGGATTGAACAAGGTGCGAGCCTAAAATAAATGAGATATGAATTTATTAGCATTTAATAATTTACCTAAAGAATCGGCAAAAAAGGAATTATTCGCCTGCTGTGGTTCGGAGAAATGGGCATCGGCGATGATGAAGCACTTTCCTTTTGTATCTGAAAAGCAGTTAGTGGATTTGTCTTCCAAAATATGGTATGATGAATGCGGCGAAGCCGACTGGCGCGAATCGTTTACGCACCATCCAAAGATTGGTGATGTGAAGAGTTTAACCGAAAAGTTTGCCGGAAAGGAACAAGCCGGAGTTGCTGTTGCGACTTCTGAAACGATTGAAGCTCTCGCTAAAGCCAATACTGACTATGAAAACAAAAACGGATTCATCTTTATTGTCTGTGCTACCGGGAAATCGGCGGATGAAATGCTGGCATTACTGAATGACCGATTACAGAATACTGCCGAGGAAGAACTACATATTGCAATGGGTGAACAACAGAAAATTTCCATCATCCGTTTTAAAAAGATGCTGCCTGACGGTGATTTCAGTTTCCTGAAAGTAAGCCAGATTACAACACATGTTTTAGATACCTCAACGGGAATTCCCGGAAAGGATATTTCGATACGATTGCAGGCATTCAGAAACGGAAGCTGGCAGACCATAACTCAAGGCATTACGAATAGTGACGGACGAATTCCTGATTTATTGGCTCCGGACAAAAACCTAAAGCCTGACACGTATAAAATGGTTTTCGACACCGAAAGCTATTATTCAAAGAGCAAGACTAAGACCTTTTATCCAAAAGTGGAAATCATTTTCAGCACTTTTGACGAAACACATTATCACGTACCTTTGTTGATCAATCCTTTTGGATATAGTACTTATCGCGGTAGCTAATTTAAAATCGAATGCCATAGCCCCGATAGTAGAGGAAATCCTTTTTTGTTTTACGGAAAATCCCCTCGACTGCATTAGGGGTGACAAAAACAAAAAAGATTGAAACGGATAGCGGGATTAGCTCCTAAATAATTTAAAATACAAAATTTAAAATAATAGAAATGACAATTCCTAATAATAAAAAAGAGCAACTGTTTAACAGTTTAAGCAAAGCGAATAATGCTTTCAACGAAATATATCCGGGTGACCGAAGCGACCGTCAGCCAGTGCATACCTTATATGGTGGAGCGAACCTTTTCAAATCGGATGCGCCGATTGCATTGGGACACCGTGCTTTGGAAATATTGCAAACCTATGCGCCTAATCATGAAGTTTTCGGAAAAGCATTTGGCCTGACGGGTGGCAGCGATTTCAGCAAAAAGATTTATGATAAGGTCGTAGCCAAATTAAAATCGGAGGCGATTGAAGATTTCCGTATCGATTTTGAAGACGGTTACGGAAACCGAAGCAATGAAGAAGAAGATGCAACGGCTGAAAGTACGGCTAAAGAAGTTGCCAAAGGAATGGTTGACGGAACACTTTCGCCTTTTATTGGTATCCGTATCAAACCGTTTACCGAAGATATGAGAGACAGAGGTTTACGTACTTTGGACATTTTCATAACAACCTTAATCAAGGAAACCGGTGGAAAATTACCGGATAACTTTGTGGTGATGCTACCAAAAGTTACCATTCCGGAGCAACCGGAAACTCTGGCTAATTTCTTTACGATTTTGGAAGAAGAATTAGGTTTGGCGAAAGGAACGTTGAAAATGGAAATGATGGTGGAAACTACGCAGGCCATTATGGATATTGCGGGAACGAATCCTTTATACCGATTCATTAAAGCGGCTCAGGGAAGATGCGTTGCGATGCACTTTGGAACCTATGATTATACGGCAAGCTGCAGCATTACGGCAAAATACCAGGAAATGAATCACCCGGTTTGCGATTTTGCGCACAACGTAACTAAAGTTGCACTGGCGCACACCGGAATCTGGCTGAGCGATGGTGCTACGAATACGATGCCTATTGGACCGCACAGAGGCGATTTAACTCCGGCACAGGAAAAAGAAAATATGGAAGTGGTTCACAGAGCCTGGAAAAAAGGTTACGACCACATTCGTCACTCATTGTGGAATGGATTTTATCAAGGCTGGGATTTGAATCCGGCACAGTTCCCAATGCGATATGCCGCAGTATATGCGTTCTTTCTAGAAAGCTACGACGATGCGGTGGATCGTTTGAAAACCTTTGTGGAAAAAGCAGCACGTGCGACTTTGATTGGGGACGTATTTGACGATGCCGCAACCGGACAGGGATTATTGAACTATTTCCTTCGCGCGTTAAACAGTGGTGCAATTACAGAGGAAGAAGTTTTAGCCACCGGATTGACCTTAGAGGAAATCAGAGGGCGATCATTTAAGAAGATTTTGGAGAACAGAGCGGCGAAGTAAGAGAATAGAAAATAGAGAAAAGAATATAAAATGACTCTGGGGAAACCCGGAGTTTTTTTTAGATTTTATACTTTGTCAACCCCAGTAAATACAGAAATTAAAATGATGCTGATAAACTGAATGGTTTTTATGCGGGTTAATTATTTTATGTTGTTAATCGGAATAAAATAAGATTTGGATTTTCATCATATATGTTCCCTGATTCTTTAAAATC
>DBIH01000272.1 GCA_002296885.1 Flavobacterium sp. UBA807
ATATATTCGTAAAGCTACAAAAATCATCTTAGCTTTGCCAACCTTCTAACATAATTTTAGGCAGATTATCGCTTAGCCAGCGGTACTTTGTGAGAATCATGACATGTGTTCCTCCTTTTACAACAATAGCATTTTTTATATGTTTTATTGGGAAAACTTCATCTTTATCTCCATGAATATGAATGACTTCAGAATCAACTTCGGTACGTTTCCAATTGATAATTTGTTCAATTGCCCAATCTAAATAAACCTTGTCGCGAACGGAAAGAAATTTTTCATATAATTTCAGTCTTTGTTTTATAATGGAAGAACCAAAAGTGAATCTGGCAAGGTTATCAAGATTTTCCAAAAGCTTAGTCGGAATCAGTTTATAAGCTTTAGTGGTTTTGGCAATTTTCATTCGTCTGGGCAATTCAACATTTGATTTTACACTTGATATGATAATTACCTTTTTAGGATTGACAAATTGTTTCATTTCCTGAACCAGAATTCCGCCAAAAGAGACTCCAACCAATATGACATTCTTATGCTTTATGTTTTTTGCTATTCGTTGGGCATAATGCTCAATAGTTTCTTCTTTTTCAGGGATTAACCATTCTAATAAATGGATTTCGAAAGTTTCTTCGGGTAACTGGATTCGTTCAAAAATGCTTGGGCTTGCCGCCATTCCCGGCATAAAATAAACATGAATTTTTGACATTATTTAATTTGAAACTTGTTAATTATTAGTAACTTTGCATAAAAATAATCCTTTTTTATTTACTTGATTATGGAAGCGACAGCATTTTTAGAAAAAATTGAGATCAAGGATAACACCTTTGCGCGTCAGTTTGAAACGTTGGTAGATGGGAAATTAATTTCTGTAGAATATTCTTTTCAGGAAAGAAAGATTTTCTTAACCCGGATAAATACGTTTGATGGTTTCAACAATGATGAATTCATCAATGATTTATTGAAGAATATTATGGAAATTGCTTATGAGCGAAAGTTGAAAGTGGTTCCTATTTTACCAAAAATTGCGCTTTTCTTCAAGAAAAATTCCTGTTACAGAGATTTACTTCCTCCGGGAATTAAAATATAAAATACATTTTACAAGAAAATCGTCCAATAACTCTGGGCGATTTTTTTTATGCTTTCCGCACAAAAAATAATAAATTTGACAAAAACCAATCTGTTATTATGAAAAATATTTTCTATTTCTTTCTATTATCTGTATGCATTTGTAATGGCCAAATGACTTTTGAACACACATACACCAATCAGGGAAGGCTCACTAATCATGACTCCTTTGACTTTGACGTTATATATACTCAAACCGGAATTAAATATGTTACCTACAACAGAACTGATACCTCTGCAACAACAACATCTACAGATGTGCAAATTTATGACGAGAACCACAATCTGTTAAAAACCATTACTTGTCCTAATCTCATTAAGGTGTATTCTATCACGGATAAGTTATTTAATAATGACGACAAACTAGAAATTTTATATCAGTCAAGTCGATTTTATATGTATTTAAATCAATACCCTATGTATCTTAATGATGTAATTCTTCGTGATGAAGATGGAAATATCTTGGCGAGTTTGGGCGAACGCATTGGTGCTAAAATATACAAAACCCCTGCCGGTAATTATAAATTAATAGTTCATACATATGATAATCCTCAAACGGCATCCTATAACAATAACAACCCTCCCTATTATCATGAGCAGGATTTTATAAATGTCAAACATCCTGATTTTCCAACACCTAGTCAAAGTTTCTTAAATAGTAGTAATTATTTTCATGATGTTGATGCCGGTACCGGAGCAGGCTATGTGACAACACCCTATAGTTTCGATGTTTATGCATTAAGCGGCACACTGTCTGTAGAACAGGAACAACAATATTTAAAAAATAATATGATTGGTTTTCCGATTCCAACACAAAACACGCTTAATATAGCCGTCAATGAACCATTAGAAACAAATTCAAAAATCGAAATTTTCAACATAAATGGGCAAAAGGTTCTGGAAAAACCAGTTCAGGCAGGCAGTATAAATGTTAACCTCGATGTAAGCACTCTAAGCAGTGGCACTTATATTTATAAGTTAAACGGCAAATCTTCAAAGTTCATAAAAGAATAAATCAGGCTTCAACTGAAAGAAACTCAATTCTCACGCATCCGTCTTCATCAATTTTTGACAAATTGATTTCGTGCAAGGTGTTTGCCAATTCCGGATTCCAAGGAGTTTTTACTTTGACATAGTTTTCGGTAAAACCATGAATATAACCTTCCTTGTTTTCGCTTTCAAAAAGTACTGTTCGGTTTGTTCCAATCTGGCTTTCATAAAAAGCACGGCGTTTTTTCACCGATAATCCACGAAGCATTTTGCTTCTTTTGTTACGAACATTCATAGGAACTACATTTGGCATCGAAGCCGCTTCAGTATTATCTCTTTCGGAATAGGTAAAAACATGCAGATAAGAAATATCCATTTCATTTAGAAAGTTATAGGTTTCCAGGAAATTTTCATCAGTTTCTCCCGGAAAACCAACAATCACATCAACGCCTATACAGGCATGTGGCATGACTTCGCGAATTTTATTTACTCTTTCGGTATAAACTTCACGCAGGTAACGACGCTTCATCTTCTTTAAAATGGCGTTGCTTCCTGACTGCAAAGGAATATGAAAATGAGGTACAAAAGTTCGGCTGTTTGAAACAAATTCGATTGTTTCATTTTTCAAAAGGTTGGGCTCGATGGAAGAAATACGAAGTCTTTCAATGCCTTCCACTTTATCCAATGCCTGGACTAAATCAAGGAATGTGTGCTCGTGTTTTTTGTTCCCGAATTCGCCTTTTCCATAATCTCCAATATTCACTCCTGTCAAAACAATTTCCTTAATATTTTGTTTTGAAATTTCCGAAGCATTCTTCAATACATTTTCCAAAGCATCACTTCTCGATATACCACGAGCCAATGGAATCGTACAATACGTACATTTATAATCACAACCATCCTGAACTTTCAGGAAAGCTCTCGTTCTGTCACCAATAGAATAACTTCCGACATAAAAATCGGCTTCTTCTATATCGCAGGAATGCACTTCGCCCATCCCTCGACTGCGCTCGGGATGACTTACTAAATCATTAAGATAATTTGTGATTTTGAATTTTTCGGTAGCTCCAAGAACCAAATCAACACCGTCGACAGCAGCTAATTCTTCGGGTTTTAATTGTGCATAACAACCAACTGCCGCAACGAATGCTTTATCATTGAGCTTCATGGTTTTTTTTACAATCTGTTTGAATTGCTTGTCTGCATTTTCAGTAACCGAACAGGTATTTATCACATAAATATCGGCTACTTCTTCAAAATCGACGCGGTCAAAACCTTCGTCCTGAAAATTTCTCGCAATGGTAGAAGTTTCGGAGAAATTCAATTTGCATCCCAAAGTATAGAATGCTACTTTTTTCTTGTTTTCCATAAGCTTGCTCAATTGATGAAATCGTTGTCAAAAAATTGAGAGCGCAAAGATAATCTAATTTGAAGATTAAACAATTTGAAGATTTGAAAATTAATCTTTTAGGAACTACTTTTTCAAATTAGCACATCTTCAAATTTTCAAATTGACATTATTCTTTTCTGTACTTTTTTGTAATCTCAAAAACGTGTTCCAGAATTTTAGCATCCTGTTCATTGAATTCCACCTGACGGCGCGCCATAACTATTTTGGCTGTCTGAAAAGCTTTTGAAGTCAGATAAGTTGTAAAACCTGAAGCGCCACCCCATGAAAAACTCGGCACAAAGTTTCTTGGAAAGCCTGACCCAAAAATATTGGCAGAAACGCCGACTACTGTTCCTGTATTGAACATGGTGTTGATTCCGCATTTGCTGTGATCACCCATCATCAAGCCACAAAACTGCAACCCTGTTCGGGCAAAACCTTCCGTTTCATAACTCCACAAACGTACTTCTTCATAATTGTTTTTCAGGTTCGAATTATTGCTGTCGGCACCAATATTACACCATTCACCCAGAACAGAATTTCCTAAGAATCCGTCATGACCTTTATTGGAATAACCCATCAAGACTGAATTACTTACTTCTCCTCCAATTACCGAATGTGGTCCGACAGTTGTTGCACCATAAACTTTGGCAGCCAGCTTTACTCTTCCGGATTCGCATAAAGCAAACGGTCCGCGAATTACAGAACCTTCCATGATTTCAGCATTTTTTCCAATATAGATTGGTCCGGTTGAAGCATTCAACGTCACAAATTCCAGCTTTGCTCCTTCTTCAATAAATATATTTTCAGGCGAAAGTACATTAACACTTTTTGGAATGGGTTGCGAATGTCTTCCTTCGGTTATCAATTCAAAATCCTCTCGAAGTGCAGCGTCATTTTTGGCAAAAATATCCCAGGTATGTTCAACCTTTAAGCAATCCTCGCTGAACTCAATAATTTCATAACTATCAAAATCAACTTCTTCCTGAGTGTCATTTGTATAAAAAGCGATGACTTCTTCACCTTGAAAAATAGCTTGGTTTTTTTCCAAACTTTTCACCATTTCAGCAAGGATATCATTTGGCAAAAAGGAAGCATTGATCATCACATTGTCTTCCATCTCAACCATCGGAAATTTTTCTGAAAGATATTCTTCGGTTAATGTTGTGGTGGTATAACCCAAATATTTCTCCCATTTCTCACGAATGGTTAAAATTCCGATACGGATATCCGCAACAGGCCTTGTGAATGTAAATGGTAAAAGTGCATTACGGACCGTTCCGTCAAAAAGTATGTAGTTCATTTGTTTTAGCTTAGGATGACCCAAAGTTACAAAGTAAAATAATATCTGTGAAAATAAAAAAACCACTCACTTTCATGAATGGTTTTAATAAAAATTGAAACACTAAAACTATTATTTCGCGTGTTTAGCGTATTTGTTTTTGAATTTATCAATACGTCCTGCTGTATCGATAAGTTTAGATTTACCTGTGTAAAAAGGGTGAGAAGTTCTCGAAATCTCCATTTTGTATACTGGATACTCAACACCTTCGTGAGTGATAGTTTCTTTAGTTTCTACTGTTGATTTAGTGATAAAAACATCGTCATTAGACATGTCTTTGAAAGCAACTAATCTGTAATTTTCCGGGTGAAGTCCTTTTTTCATGATAAATCTT
>DBIH01000044.1 GCA_002296885.1 Flavobacterium sp. UBA807
ATCAATCCATCAAAAACTTCAGTTTTTTTGTTGAAGTTCTCATCACAATATTCGATGGTAATCCTTTCCTTTCTATACACATCTTCGCGGACGTCGGGAATGCTAAGGCAGCCTTCATTAAATCCCCATTCCTCGCCATCTTCCAATAATATTTTGGCATTGATGAATGTTTGTTTGAAATCTTTCAATTGTTTTTGTTCGTCTTTTGTCAAATCATCACTATCGCTAAAAGGTTCGGTATCGATAATAAATAACCGGATTGGTAAACCTACTTGAGGAGCAGCCAGTCCAACGCCGTATGCATTATACATCGTGTCATACATATTGGCAATAATCTCTTTTAAATTCGGATAATCCGGAGTGATTTCTGCTCCAACCTGTCTTAAAACAGGCTCGCCGTAACCGTAAATTGGAATAATCATTTTTGTTTTTTATGTGACTGCAAAAGTAATCAAAAAAATAAATCAGTTTTGTAATTTAAGGGTTTTGCTTGTCATTTTGATAATTGAAGAGCATAGTTCGGGATTCTCGTTTAATGATTGGCCAAATGACGGAATCATCTGTTTGATTTTTTCCTGCCAAATGTTACTCTTCATTTCATCACCGAAGCATTTATGAAGAACATCAATCATGATAGCAACTGCTGTTGATGCACCGGGAGAAGCGCCGAGCAAACAAGCTAACGTTCCGTCAGAAGTGGAAATAACTTCGGTACCAAATTCTAAAATTCCACCTTCTTTTTCATCTTTTTTGATGACCTGAACACGTTGGCCTGCTTCTAATAATTGCCAGTCTTCCTGCTTTGCATCAGGAAAATATTCTTTCAAAGCTTCTATTCTTTTTTCATCGGATTGCATCACCTGCTCTACAAGATATTTCGTCAATGGAAGATTATGCCAGCCCGCAGAAAGCATCGGAATGACATTATCAAGCTCGATGGATTTTATCAAATCGAGATAGGAACCGTTCTTTAAAAACTTAGTCGAAAATCCGGCAAAAGGACCAAAAAGAAGTTCCTTTTTTCCGTTGATTATCCGGGTATCCAAATGCGGAACCGACATTGGCGGCGCGCCAACACTGGCTTTTCCGTACACTTTTACATGATGTTTTTGAATAATATCTTCGTTAGTGCATTTCAACCATTGCCCCGAAACGGGAAATCCGCCAAAACCTTCACCTTCTTTTACATCGGCCTTCTCAAGCAGTAATAATGAACCGCCGCCTGCACCAATAAATACAAATTTTGATTTGGTCTTTATTTTTTTATCACTCGCTAAATCTTTGATTTTTAAACGCCAGGCTTTATCTTCTTTCTGTTTGATTTTTCTAACCTCGTGATTGTAGTGAATGGTAACACCATCCTGCTTTATTAGATAATCAAATAGGCTTTCGGTCAATGCTCCAAAATTCACATCCGTTCCCAATGGCATATAAGTCGCAGCGACTTTTTCTTTTTTATTCCTGTTTTGCATAACCAAAGGCATCCATGACTGCAATTGCTCAAAATCGGTGCTGAACTGCATTGCGGAGAATAAAGGATTTTTGATTATGGTTTGATATCTATTTTGAAGAAATTCAACATTTTCATTTCCCCAAACGAAACTCAAATGAGGCACACTGTGAATGAAATTTTCCGGATTTGTAAGTTTGCCATTGTCAACCAAATAACTCCAGAATTGTCTTGATAACTGAAATTGCTCCGCAATTTTTACTGCTTTTTTACAATCAACTTTCCCACTTTCATTTTCCGGGGTATAATTGAGCTCACAAAAAGCGGAATGTCCGGTTCCGGCATTATTCCATGCTTCTGAGCTTTCCTGTGCCGGTTTGTCTAATCTTTCGTAAATATCAATGCAAATATCGGGCTGGAGCTCTTTGAGTAAAACACCCAGAGTTGCGCTCATTATTCCCGCGCCAATTAAAATTACATCCGGCTGTTTCATTAAATCATTTTTCGGGTCAGATAATCCTGAAGCAGAATCGTTGCGGCAATTTCATCAACCAAAGCTTTATTCTGACGTTGTTTCTTTTTCAATCCGCTGTCAATCATTGTCTGAAAAGCCATTTTGGAAGTAAAACGTTCGTCAACCCTTACAATCGGCATTTCAGGGAAAGCAATTTTAAAATCGGCTACAAATTTTTCGATAACCGGAGTGCTTTCGGAAGGCGAACCGTCCATTTGTTTTGGTTCACCAATCAATACTTTGAGGACATCTTCCTTTGAAAAATAATCTTTCAAAAAAGCAATCGCTATATCAGACGGAACCGTAGTCAATCCTGATGCAATGATCTGCAATTCATCAGTCACAGCTATTCCGGTGCGTTTTATTCCGTAATCTATTGCAAGAATTCTTGGCATCTTATTTTTATATTTGGTAAAGATATAAATAAAAAATCCTAGCTCGTGGCAAGGATCCTCATCACAATGAAATTCAATTTTATTTTATAGCTTCAAATTTTGCAATTGCCTTTTTTTCAGAATTGTATAAAGTAAGGTTTTTGCTTTCTAATTTATAGCTCTTGGTTTCTGAAAGCATTGTAAAGAAATGACTTTCCAAAACCATTTCGGCGCAGGCCATTTTGGTAGAAATAATTCCCGAAAAAGTTAAAGTACTCGATGATGGCATTACATATTTACCCCCAATATCATTACAGCCCGAATAAGCACTGAAGTTTCCGTCTTTTGAATTGAGTTTTAAATAATAAACATTGTCTCCTTTTTGAAGCACTTTTTTGCTGTTCAATGATATTAGCTTCCATTTGGTTTCAGCCAGTGTAAATTTTCCAATTGCAGGATTAACCTTTTCAATTACCGTTGTGGTGGCAATCCTGCTGTTCAAATCGACAGTTGCATTTTTGCTTTCCTCAACTGTTTCCAAATCGGTTGTATCTAACGGTTGTTTTGACAATATATAATCATCAGCAAGGTTTCCCGTAATTTTATTGCCCGACATGTCAAGTTGTGTTAACGTATTTTCGCCAACCAAATATTGATTTGGTCCATTTTTAACATCTTTTAAAATGATAATGTCGCCTTTTTTATTCCATAAAAAATGACCTTTCTGTACAAATACTTTATCCCCTTTTCCTTCGTATTTTGTCTTTATGGAAAAAGTTGAGTTTTCATTGATGGCAATTTCAGTTTCCAAACCCTGACAATCCGCACACGGTAAAATTCCTTTATAAGTTCCTATGTAATCGCCCGAAATTTTGGCATTATTGGTAACGACCGTTTTATTCTCAGTGACATTATGCTTTTGACAGCTTATCGTTGATATTAAAAGAAATAGTAAGACATTTTTTTTCATAAGTGAGGTATTATGCAATTCAAAAATATCAAATCAATTCATAAGTTAAAGTTAAATAAATTTCAATTTTATCAGTCGCTTAAAAAACTTATATTTGCTGACATGAGACCATAAAGTGTAAAATTCAAAAAACATATGAGCAACTTACAATCCATCATAGAAAAAGCCTGGCAAAACAGAGAGTTATTAAAAGACGAAACTACGTTAAAAACCATCCGCGAAGTCATTGCTTTGCTTGACGCCGGAACTTTACGTGTTGCCGAACCAACCGCTAACGGATGGCAGGTAAACGAATGGGTGAAGAAAGCAGTTGTCATGTATTTCCCAATTCAGAAAATGGAAACCTGGGAAGCCGGAATTTTTGAATA
>DBIH01000265.1 GCA_002296885.1 Flavobacterium sp. UBA807
TTTTATTTCTTTGATAAAATTGATATCCCACAAAATTTGGTCATAGACTTCTTTCTCAGTCTTGGCAGGCATTCCAAGAACAAAAGAAAGTTCGGGAACGATATCGGCGTTTTTCATCCGAAGCACAAAATCCTTAATCATCTGTCCGCTTTGCGTTCCGCCTTTGTTCATTTGTTTCAATACGGCATCATTTCCGGTTTCGGCACCAAGAAAAATCATTTTGCATCCGGCTTTTCGCATCAATCGCAATTCATCATCACTGTACATATTAATGGTATCAATTCGGCCTTCGCCCCAATAACTAATGTTGTCATTCATGATGAGTTCCGAAAATTCCAAAACCCGTTTTTTGGCAGTAAAGAAATTATTATCATGGAATTCGATTGCGTCAATATTATATTTTTCTTTGAAATATTTTACATCTTCATAGATTCGGGCTGCCGACATGCCTTTCCATTTGGCATTGTAAATAGGAACGACAGCACAAAACGAGCACGAAAACGGGCAACCCATACTTGAATGATAAGAAAGGGTTTTGTCTCCCATAAAGGTTTTCGCCAGATAATTTCTGACCGGATAAAACGAATTCAGATATTCATATGGGAACTTTGGTAATGTATCCTGATCGAGCAAAGCTTCGACAGCGGTTTTTACAATCTCGCCTTTTTCATCCCTATAGATAAGGTTTTTAATGAAGAAGATTTTTTCTTTTTCATTGTTTTCCAAAGCTTCAATCAATGATGGAAAAGCATTATCACCAGGACCGTTGATGATATAATCAACAAATCCCGACTCTAGAGAAACCCGATATTGATTAGCAGCGAAATAGCCGCCCCATACGACAACAGTTTTCGGAAAAAGCTGTTTTATTTTTTTGGTAAACGGAATCGCCTGCCGCAATTGTGGTCCGGGCATTACGGTTGAACCAAAGTATTTATATTCACCTGACTTTAGATAATCTTCGATGACTTTCCAGGGATTTTTTTCCAAATTTCCATCGACAAAAACATACTCATATTTACCATGCACAGCCGCTCCAACCTGCAAAATCGAATTTGGAATACGGTGCTTACTGTTAGCACTCCTTGGGTTGAATATAATTATTTTGTTAGGCTTCACGATTTATCTTCAATTTGAATAAAATTAAAACAAATAGTTGGGCAATTGCACTACCTGATAAAGCTCCAATGATTCCATATTGTAAATACAAAAACAGTGAACTCAAAACCGTATTAGCAATCACCCCGAAAACGAGATTCTTAACCACAATTTTTTCCTGATGCTTCTTAAACAAATTTACAATATCCAATCCATAAACATAAGACGGATAAACATACAGAAAAGCAATCAGGTAAAATGTGGTATCGAAATTGGTTTTCAGATAAAACTTCAGAATGAAATGAATTACCAACAATGAAACTGGTACAATCAGTAGGCCAAAATAAGCAAGTGTTTTTTGAGTCTTTTTAATAACATCATCATTATTCCGATAAATCATTTTAGTGAAAGGCGAATAAATAAAAGCAGTAACCGACATCACAAAGACTAATAAACTATTAATAATCTGATAATCGGCGGTAATGATTCTGTTGCCAAAATGCTCAACGATATAAACATCAATCTTTGAACCCAGGAATCCCAAAACTGACAATAAAAAGAAAGAAAAAGAAGTTTTGAAATAATCTATCTGAAAAGAGATTTTTTGAAAAAAAATGAACTTTTTAAAAAGCAAAATATACAGCAAGCCTTTAAAAAATATATAGGTACTGTAAATAATAAGCAGCGAATAAACAGTAATTCCGCATTTCAAAAAATAAAAAGAAACTCCGAAACCAATAAAACTCAACACTTCAATTCCAATCGATTTATCAAATTCCTTTTGATACAAAACCAATGCTTCAACCGAATGAATCCAAAATCTTCCGATGAGCCAAACCGTTATCCAAAAACCATAAGAACCCGAAAACAAAAAGAAACCAATGATGGAAAACAAAATTACCAGAGGAAAGCGCGTGATCAGGTTTTCAGAAAAAAGGGAAGAAATTTTAGCCGGATTTTCACTGAATTTCCGAAGCAGGTATTCTTTATTGCCCCAATTGATGACTTGTTGTGCAAATAAGCTGAAAAGATAAACGGCAACAAATGAACCCCAGATTTCCTTAGAAGAGAAACGAATAACCAAAAAAGGAATGACCATTCCAAACACCGAAATCAACACTTGCCGAATCGTGTTGTTAGTTATCAATCCTAATCTTTTTAGTGATTTATTTTTCAATGCAATTCGATTTTTCTAAGTGTATAAAACCCAATTCCTCTGTCATAATCCGAAAGATAAATAACGGTTGTATTGTTAATTAACATCGGTTTGTACTTATGATCTGAATCAGAAGTAAGGATGTTGTTTTTGAAAACAATTTGATTTTCTCTCAGTGACAAAGCTTTTGCCGATAAACATTCAAAAGGAATGGAAGCTTCATTTTCGCCTTTTTCATTCCAATAAAAATAAGTCAGTTGATTGTTCTCGATTTTGTAATCGTAAATCAAAAGTGGGCTTTCAGTTATAAATAAACTTGTACTGTTTTGAGGTTTTTGTTCGGCGAAAAATGTTCCAATACCAAAAACAATAAAGCCAATAAACACAGCTTTTAGCAGAGAAGATTTTTGAAAAAAGCAAGCCACAAAAAAGATAAAAAAAGCAATCAAAAAGAATAATCTCAAATACGAAATCGGAAATGTCTTTTCCATAAAAAGCGCCAACGGAAGATTGTTTACTAAAATCAACATTCCACAAAAGATATTTTTTTTGACAGTTGAGATTTCGCTTTTCAGCAAAGCAAAAAATGGGAATAACATCAAAATAAAAGTGTAAGTGCTTCCGTATGGTGAAAGCAGAATCATGGATAAAATCCAAAAACCAAACACTTCTAAATTGTTTTTTGAATTTTTGGTAATGAAATAAGCTAACGAAAGACCACCAATTTTAAAAGCCAAAAGAGCAATTGAAAAAAAGCCAGAAGCATGGAAGAAGGGATGTGAATTTTCAACTGAATCATACACAAACACTCGCTTTAGAAACATAAAAATCGATTGGTAATTATCGACGAAACTACTCGCGATTTCACCATTTGAAGCTTTTAGGAGTACATCATTTACATAAAATCGCCAAAAATTAAAATCGACCCA
>DBIH01000122.1 GCA_002296885.1 Flavobacterium sp. UBA807
TTAGATTATTAGATTGTTAGACTTCTTAGATTTTTAGAAAATAGTATAGGTTGTCCCTAATGGAGTTCTACATGAGAATCCACAAAGAGAGTTGTAAACGAAATGTAATTGGATTTTAACCCGAGTTGAAGCGGTAACCTACACCCGATTCTGTCAGGATATATTTGGGAACATTTGGATCTTCTTCAATTTTCTTGCGAAGTTGCGCTACAAAAACCCTGAGGTATTGCGTTTGCTCGGCATAGGAGTTTCCCCAGATTTCTTTTAAAATATATTGGTGTGTTAGAACACGTCCGTCATTTTTCAAGAGTAAAGTAAAAAGATTATATTCAGTAGCTGTAAGCTTTACGACTTCATTTTTCAGTTTAATAATTCGCGAAACAAAATCGACGGTAATATCACCAAAGGCAATAATTGGTTCCTGACTTTGATTGAAACTTCCGCGCAATGCAGTTCTGATTCGCGCCAAAAGTTCCTGTGTCCGGAAAGGTTTTGTCAGATAATCATTAGCACCACTATCCAACGCTTTTACTATTTCTTCTTCTGTATTTTTTACTGATAAAATAATAATAGGATTTTGATACCAATCGCGTAGCTTTTTAAGAACTTGCTGACCGTCTTCATCGGGCAAACCCAAATCCAGCAAAATTAAGTCTGGCTTATGGCTGGCTGCCATTGTTATTCCTTCTTTGGCATTTTCGGCAAAAAGCAATTTATAACCATTCGCTTCGAGTGTTATTTCAAGCAGTTTTCTAATCTGACTTTCGTCATCAATGACCAATATGGAAAAACTATTACTCATTTTCTACAGTATTAATCATTAAGCAATCTACAGGAAAGATCATTTCAAAAACAGCACCACCTTCTTCATCATTACTCAATTTTATAGTTCCGTTTTGAACTTCAACAAAACCTTTCACAATAGAAAGCCCCAAACCTGTACCTCCGGTTTTTGAGTTTTGCATGCGATAGAATTTGTCAAATGCCTTGTCAATTTCATCTTCAGGAAAACCATAACCATCATCTTTGATTGTGATAACACATTTTTTGATGACATCAATATGCGAATCATAATCGGTATCAACTTCGTGTCTCACATTAATTTGAATTTTGGCACCTTTTGGAGTGTATTGTGAAGCATTATAAATTAGATTGTAGATAATCTGATCCATTAAGCCATAATCGAGCTTGAAAAGTGGCAGATTGTCTTCAATTGAAATGACCAATTTATGCTGTTTCAATTCTTCAGCAAGTCGATTGGAAACATTATAGATAATTTCCTTAACATCACACCAATCAAGCTTTGGCTGAATATAACCTGATTCCAATCGAGACATATTTAGTAGGTTTTCAACCTGGTAATTGAGTTTGAAAGATGCTTTTTCGATTTCGTTCAAAAGATTTTCTTTGCTATCGTTTGAAAGGTTTACATTCTTTTGTTGCAACGTATCTATTGACCCGACGATAGCAGCAATTGGCGTACGCAGTTCGTGGGAAAGAGAATCGAGCAAAGTGTTATACAGTTTCATTGTATTGGCTTTAGCTTCCTTCATGTGGATGACTTTCTGCATTCGTTTAATCTTGTAGGTAAGCACCGCATTTATCAATGTAATAATAAAAAAGAGCAGTAGCAAAAGTGCATCCTGTGCATTATCGATATGAAGTGTGTAATATGGTTTTATGAACAGAAAGTCCAACGTTAATGCGCTTAAAATCGCGCCAAGCAAAACCGGTTTGATTTCAAAAAAGATTGCCAGAAAAGAAACCAGAACCAAAAGCAGATAACCAATGATTTTATAATCGATAAAATCGCGAACTGCCAATCCTAATAAAGAAACTGTGGCTACTGAAAGTATGCTGATTAAATACTGGTCCCTTATGGATTTTGATTCTAACATTCTAAATGCTCTTAATTTTTGACAAAGTTACGGCATTCGTTATAAGTAGAATATAAGGTAAACAGCAGAAAGTATAAAGATTTTATAAAGATTTATACCTGACAGGTTTTTAAAAACCTGTCAGGTATACTATTCTAGTATTTCAGCCACTTGATAAGTTCTTTCCAGGTTGGTTTTTTACCATACATCAGGATTCCTACACGATAAATTTTTGCGGCAAACCAAACTACACCAAGGAAAGTTCCGAACAGTATCAGCATCGATAAAATAATCTGCCATACCGGAACACCAAACGGAATACGCATCATCATTACAATTGGAGATGTTAGCGGAATAAATGAAAATACGGTTGCGATTGTTCCGTGCGGGTCATTCATCACAGTAAAAAATCCTATGTAGACTCCTAATATCAAAGGCATGATAATTGGCAATAGGAATTGTTGTGAATCCGTTTCGTTGTCAACCGCTGCTCCGATTGACGCATAGAATGAACTGTATAAAAAGTAACCTCCAATAAAATAAATGATAAAAGAAATCAGTATTGTAGCGATTGGAAGATTCCATAATTCCTTAACATACAATCCTATTTGACTTCCTGATGCATGTTGTGCTGCTTCTACTGCCTGCGCTCCTGCTCCTGCTGAAGCTCCCATATGAACACCCAACATGCTCGACATGATAAACATGGCGCTTAATCCTAATACGGCCCAAATCAGGAACTGCAAAATTCCCGCCAGAGATGTTCCGATGATTTTCCCCATCATCAGTTGAAATGGCTTTACAGACGATATAATGACTTCAATAATACGCGAAGTCTTTTCCTCAATAACGCTTCGCATTACCATGTTTCCATAGAGAATAATAAACATCATAATCAAATAACCAAACGCTCCTCCAATTATGATTTTGATTTCATTTAATCCTTTTAAGGCAGCTTCTCCTGATGCTTTTTCCAGATTGATATCGACCTTAGCTTTAGCATTATTGATTTTTAAAGTATCTAAGCCCTCTTTTTGAAAATTTTCAGAAGTAATTTTTTTGGCAATAATGTCTTCCATATCTTCAACAAAAGAAACACTTGGGCTGTCATTGGAAACATATTGAATTCCTTTTTGAAGCTTGGCATTATCTTCAGTTTTAGGTATAATCAGAAGACCTTCATAGCTTTCCTTAACAATACTGTCTTTGAGTATCTTTAAATCGGTTTTAGAAAAATCGACATATTTATATTCTTCGTCATTTTTAAATTCGTTGACAAATCTTCCGGTTTCGTCATGAATAGCAATGGTTTTCGACTCTGCTTTCATTGTGCTTAAATAGCCCACAAAAACACCAATCCCAACAAACAATAACGGACTTAAAAAAGTCATTACAATGAATGATTTATTGCGCACTTTGGCAATAAATTCTCTTTTTATGATAAGTAGTAATTTGTTCATTATTTTTTGGTTACAGTTTGGATAAAAATATCATTCATACTTGGGATTTTTTCCACAAAATGAGTTACTTGACCTCGTTGAACTAAAGTATTCAGTAAATCATTTGGAGTAGCATTTCCAAGATTGATTTCCAATTTCAGTTCATCATTCAATGATTTGAAATCGGTTTGTGACATGGTGAATTTTTGAGACAAGTCATACATCAAACCTTCAATGTTATCACTAAGGATTCCCACTTCATAACTGTTGGTTCTGTGTTGTTTTTTAACATCATTTAACTTGCCTTCGATCAGTTTATTTGATTTATGGATTAATGCAATATAATCACACATTTCCTCAACGCTTTCCATTCGGTGTGTGGAGAAAATAACAGAAGTTCCCTGTTTGTTTAATTCAATTATTTCGTCTTTGATTAAATTGGCATTCACCGGATCAAAACCTGAAAAAGGTTCATCGAGGATCAATAATTTTGGTTTATGCAAAACGGTAACCACAAACTGAATTTTTTGCGCCATTCCTTTGGAAAGTTCCTGGATTTTTTTGTTCCACCAACCCTGAATTTCAAGTCGGTCAAACCAATAGTCTAATTGTGTTTTTGCTTCCTGCTTTGACAATCCTTTTAACTGTGCCAAATACAAACACTGCTCACCAACTTTCATGGTTTTGTACAAACCACGCTCCTCGGGCATATAGCCAATTACGCCAATATGTTCCGGTTTGAGTTTTTCGCCATCAAGGATAACTTCGCCTCCATCGGGCATAGTAATTTGATTGAT
>DBIH01000149.1 GCA_002296885.1 Flavobacterium sp. UBA807
TGGAATCTCTTACGTGCTTTTTTCTGACCGAATTTTTTACGTTCTACCATTCTTGGATCTCTTGTTAGCAATCCTTCTGGTTTTAGGATGCCTCTGTTATCATCCCCAACTTCACACATTGCTCTTGCAATAGCCATTCTCACAGCTTCTGCCTGCCCTGTAGAACCACCACCATATACATTTACTTTTACGTCAAAGTTGTCAGCGTTGTTGGTCATTGCCATTGGCTGCATCACTTTGTACTGTAAAGTAGCTGTTGGGAAGTAGTTGTTAAGTTCTCTTTTGTTAACGGTAATTTTTCCTGTTCCTTCTGAAACATAAACACGTGCCACAGCACATTTTCTTCTACCGATTTTGTGAATAACTCCCATCTTACTTTAAGTCGTTAAGGTTAACGGTTTTTGGTTTTTGAGCTTCATGTTTGTGCTCAGAACCAACATTTACATTTAAATTGCGGAATAATTCTGCCCCTAATTTATTTTTAGGTAACATTCCTTTTACAGCTTTTTCTACTAATAATGCAGGATTTTTTTGTTGCATTACTTTAGCAGTCAAGCTTCTTTGTCCTCCTGGGTAACCCGTGTGTCTGATGTACGTTTTGTCATCCAACTTGTTACCAGTTAGGTTGATTTTTTCAGCGTTGATAACGATTACGTTATCTCCACAATCAACGTGCGGTGTATAACTTGGCTTGTATTTACCTCTTAAAAGCATCGCAACTTTTGAAGCAAATCTACCTAAGTTATGACCTTCAGCATCAACAACGATCCACTGCTTGTCAGCAGAAGCCTTGTTTACTGAAACTGTCTTGTAGCTTAAATTGTTCACAATAATTTATTTTAATTAAACATTCCATTCCCAATAAAGGGAGTGCAAAAGTACAATTATTTATCAATAATGCAAGAGGCAAATTTTAAATATTTTCATAAAGTTGTCATTTTCAGCTAAAATCCTTTAAATGAATGGGATTGATACATTAACGGAAGTTGTTTTTTTAGATTAAAATGAAGTCTGTTTTTAACAATTTTCGGATAACTTTAATTTTTTGAAGTCATTTTAGACTATAAATTTTATTATTTTTACAGCTTAAGCTGTTAATAAATGAAATCGAAAGCCACATTAAAACAAATTGCAAAAGAATTGGGAGTTTCTGTTTCTACGGTTTCTAAAGCATTAAACGGAAGCCCTGAAATAAGCGAGCCAACAAAAAAACGCGTTCAGGAATATGCGAAACTGAAAAATTATAAACCGAATGTTATTGGTTTAAATCTAAAAAACAGAAGAACTAAAACGATAGGAGTTATTATTCCTAATATATTGAATTCCTTCTTTGCCAAAGTTTTCAGTGGTATCGAAAAAGTAGCAGACGAAAAAGGATATAAAGTCATCACCTGTATATCCAACGAGTCGTATGAAAAAGAAATCAATGCGCTCGAAATGCTGAGTAACGGAACTATTGACGGTTTTATCCTTTCGATTGCTGAAGAATCTCAGAAACTTCAAAAATTTGATCATTTTACAACCATCATTAATGAAGGTACACCCATAGTAATGTTCGACCGCATTGCCGATGAAGTAAATTGTGACAAAGTTATTGTTGATGATTTTGAATCGGCGGTAAATGCAACGGAACATTTACTTAAGACAGGCTGTAAAAAAATCGCACTGCTTTCGGCAATTGATAATTTAAGTGTTGGAAAATTAAGAGCTCAGGGTTTTTACAAAGCGCTTGAAGTCAAAGGATTGAAAGTTGATGAAAAACTGGTTATTCTTACCAATAATAATGATGAGTTTAATAAAAGGATTGGAGGCTTTTTTATAAAAAATAAACCGGATGGCGTTTTTGCGCTCGATGAACACGCATCGGTTACTGCCATGAAACTTGGAATCCAAAATGGTTATCGAATTCCACAGGACCTGCAAATCATTGGTTTTGCCGATGGGGTTTGGTCACGTAGGATGACACCAAGCATGTCAACAGTTAGTCAGCATGGACCTGAAATTGGTGAAGTTGCAGCACAAATGTTAATAGATAAATTAGAAAGCAACGAAGAAAAAGCTACATTTTCTACCACAACAGTTAAAACCGAATTGCGCCAACGCGATTCTACAAAGAAACTATTTTAAAGATAAAATTGGTTTCGGCCAGTTTGGTTTTTCCCAATACAAATTCAAAAGTCATTGCATTTTTTAGTGCAATGGCTTTTATTTTTTCTATGTCACAATCCTGCGATAATATCATAAAGCAATTGGTTTCAGATGATATGAAGTTTGGCAGTTGCATAAAGAGTTTTTCAAAATACTCATAATCTTCACCACAAAACCAGGCTTGCTCTTTTATGTTTTTAGGCTTTCGCGGATAATACGGTGGATTGATCATGATGTAATCAAAAGTTTGATTTCTCAGATTTTCAAACAAATCAGAATAAACAATTTTGAGTTTCAGGTTATTTTCAGAAGCATTGATTACTAAAAAATCCAAAGCAGTTTGATTGATGTCAGAAGCCGTGACTATTGCATCTTTTTTAGCTGCCAAAAGCGAAATGATTCCGCTGCCACAGCCAAGTTCCAGAAAAGTTTTGTTTTTCAAATCCAAATCATTGACAAAATCCAGCAGAATTTTAGTGCTCAACGTCAGTTGTGGCGGAAAAACATCAGGATGGACTTTAATGCAAATGTTGTCGTTGCAAAAAGTTCTCGGTTTCCAATAATACAATCGTAAACCAAGTTTGAAAAAAGGATGCAGCATTCTTTTAAGCAATTGTTTCATCTATTCCGAATAAAATCCTTCAATCTCAGGCTGGCGGTATTTCCAAAGCTTATGCAAAACCTTAATTTCATATGGATAATTATAAAATCCAGTTTTATAACGCCAGCTCGAAATAGCTGTCATCAAAGTTCTTTTGTAACCTCGAATCCTAAAATCGGAAACCGTTGGAAAATAGCCATTCAAAACGGTTTCAAAATTTTTAATGGTGTCAATCATATAAGGTTTCAGCCAGGGCGTAAGCGGATTTTTCCTCAAATCGAAGTTCTCCCAGCTTGGCGAAATCCA
>DBIH01000242.1 GCA_002296885.1 Flavobacterium sp. UBA807
TCGCTTTGAAAACAAAAAGGCCGAAAAAATGCTCAAGCAAGCTTGGACATTTTTTCGACCTTTTTATTTATGTGATCCAGTTAGGATTCGAACCTAAGACCTACTGCTTAGAAGGCAGTTGCTCTATCCAGCTGAGCTACTGGACCATTTAAGAAAATTTCTTTACTTAAAGCAGGATTGAATATCCTGTTGATGGTTTTTTGCAAATTAAAGCAAGCTTTAATTTGTCGGGGTGGCAGGATTCGAACCTGCGGCCTCCTGCTCCCAAAGCAGGCGCGATAACCGGGCTACGCTACACCCCGAGAAAAAAGCGGAGAGACAGGGACTCGAACCCTGGCGACAGTTACCCGTCGACAGATTAGCAATCTGCTCCGTTACCACTCCGGCACCTCTCCTGTTTTTTCAATAACTTAAGAACTTTCGCTTTAAGCGGTTGCAAATGTAATGGTTCATTATATAATTTACAACTATTTATTTCCTTTTTTTAGCGAATAAAATAAATATTAGCAAAACCTCTTAAAACTCAATACTGTAGCGGTTCATGAATTGCAGCTTTTTTTCTGATTTAAGAATAATTGCGCTTTGAATTCCATAATTTGTAATAAAAGATTAGTTTTGCACTACCAAACAAACAACATACAATCATGAGCAAAAAAGTAGTCATCGTTTCAGCAGTCAGAACGCCAATCGGAAGTTTTATGGGTTCGTTATCAACTGTTACAGCTACCCAATTAGGAGCAACTGCCATCAAAGGCGCTTTAAATAAAATCAATTTAGATCCAAACTTAGTAAATGAAGTTTTGATGGGTAATGTTGTGCAGGCCGGAGTCGGTCAGGCACCGGCGCGTCAGGCAGCCCGATTTGCAGGTTTACCGGATACTATTCCGGCGACGACCGTAAACAAAGTTTGCGCTTCGGGAATGAAAGCGGTAATGCAGGGCGCACAGGCGATTATGGCCGGCGATGCCGAAATTGTTGTTGCCGGAGGAATGGAAAACATGAGCTTGATTCCACATTATGTTCATTTAAGAAATGGTGTGAAATTTGGCCCAACCACAATGGTTGACGGAATGCAGAAAGACGGTCTAACCGATGCTTACGACGGAAATGCCATGGGAGTTTGCGCCGATTTATGTGCAACCGAATATAAAATAACCCGTGAAGAGCAGGATGCTTTCGCAATTCAATCCTATGAGCGTTCAGCAAAAGCATGGGACGCCGGAAAATTCAATAATGAAGTTGTTCCTGTTGAGATTCCGCAACGTCGTGGAGAGCCTGTTATCTTTTCAAAAGACGAAGAATACACTAATGTAAAATTAGATAAGATTCCTTCTTTGAATGCTGTGTTCACCAAAGACGGAACGGTTACCGCTGCCAATGCTTCAACCATTAATGATGGAGCCGCTGCTTTAGTTTTAATGAGTGAAGAAAAAGCAAATGCATTGGGATTAAAACCTCTTGCTTACATCAAATCCTATGCAGATGCTGAGCAGGAACCAAAATGGTTTACTACATCGCCAGCAAAAGCATTGCCAAAAGCTTTGGATAAAGCCGGAATTTCACTTTCTGATGTTGATTTCTTCGAATTCAACGAAGCCTTTTCTGTAGTTGGTTTGGCTAACGCAAAAATCTTAGGTTTAGACAATAATAAAGTAAATGTAAATGGTGGTGCGGTTTCCTTAGGCCATCCTCTTGGATGTTCCGGAGCCAGAATCATCGTTACGCTGATTAATGTGTTGGAACAAAATAACGCCAAAATTGGAGCGGCTGCTATCTGTAATGGAGGAGGCGGTGCTTCAGCTATTGTTATTGAAAGAGCCTAAAACAATTACGAATTATGAATTACGGATTATGCCTTCTGGTTTTAATTCGTAATTCGTAATTTTAAATTCATAATTCTTCTAAATGTTTGCCATCTGTAATCTTGCCATAATTCCTTTACGGGCCGAGCCAAGCGACCGAAGCGAAATCGTTTCGCAGGTTTTGTTTGGTGAGCATTTTGAGATTACCGAAACGCAAAATCAATGGTCGAAAATCAAGTTGCAGTTTGATGATTATGAAGGTTGGGTTGATTCAAAACAATATCAAATCATTTCTGAAAAAAGTTTCAAAGCGCTTTCCAAAGATGCCATTATCCTGAATTCCGATTTGGTTGAATATGTATCTACGCCTTCTAATATCTTAATTCCGATTCCGCTTGGCGCTTCGCTTTCGTTTTTACATCACAGTGAAATCAATACTGATAATTTTGAGTTCGAAGGCATGAGGACCAGTGGTGAAAAACCAAAAAAGGATTTGATCACTACTGCCTATATGTATTTAAACGCACCTTATCTTTGGGGCGGAAAAACACCATTCGGAATTGACTGTTCCGGATTTACACAAATGGTATACAAACTTAACGGTCACAAACTTTTACGCGATGCTTCCCAACAATCTACTCAAGGCGATGCTTTGAGTTTCATTGAAGAAAGCGAGCCCGGAGATTTGGCATTCTTTGACAACGAAGAAGGAAAGATTATCCATGTTGGGATTATCATGGAAAACAATTATATCATTCATGCCAGTGGGAAAGTCAGGATTGACCGATTAGACCATCTCGGAATTTACAACGCCGAACAAAACAGGCATACGCACCGTTTACGCGTCATCAAGAAAATCATTTAAACCGAAACATTAGTTTCGGTTTTTTTATTTAATTTTAGATTTCCAATTCCTAACCAATGAAACATTTCTACAAAATTGCATTTCTTTTTATTATTTGTTCGTTGAGCTCATGCCTTAAAAAGAAAGAGGACAAATCTTCGGACGATGAAAGATACCAACCTAAAGAATATGTCGAATTAAAACATCCTGATTGGGCAAAAAACGCCACCATTTATGAGGCAAATATTCGTCAGTTTACACCTCAAGGAACCTTCAAAGCTTTTGAGGCTCATCTTCCGAGAATAAAAGCAATGGGAGTTGATATCATCTGGCTGATGCCAATTAATCCGATTGGTGTTGAAAAAAGAAAAGGCACTTTAGGAAGCGAATATTCAGTGAAAGATTATTACGGAATCAATCCTGAGTTTGGAACCAAAGCCGATTTCAAACATTTGGTAGACAAAATTCACAGTATGGGAATGCATGTCATTGTTGATTGGGTTGCAAATCATTCTTCCTGGGACAACCAACTTGCTAAGGACCATCCTGACTGGTATACCAAAACCGAGGAAGGACATTTTCAGCCTACACCTTGGTATGATTGGGATGATGTAATCGATTTTGATTATGATAAACCGAGCTTAAGAAAATACATGACCGAAGCTTTGGTATATTGGGTTAAGGATTTTGACATTGATGGCTACCGTTGCGATACTGCAGGTTTTATTCCGACTGATTTTTGGGACAATGCAAGAGAAGAAATGGATGCCGTGAAACCAGTCTTTATGCTTGCCGAATGGGAATCGCGTGATCTGCATAAAAAAGCATTTGACATGACTTATTCGTGGACATTCTTTGACAAAATGGTTGCGCAAACCAGAGATAAAAAAGGCATCGGAAGTCTGGTTGAATATATGGCTCACGATGTGAGTACATTTCCGCGTGATGGCTACCGAATGTTATTTACCGACAATCACGATATGAATTCTTGGAACCATAATATGTTTTACAATTTTGGTGATGGTTTAGAAGCTTCAATGGTTTTGTGTGGGACAGTTAACGGAATGCCTTTGGTTTATGGAGGGCAGGAAGCCGGACTTGACCATTCACTTAAATTCTTCGACAAGGATTTGATTGACTGGAGCAAGATGCCTTATGAAGGTTTGTTTAAAAAACTTTTTGATTTGAAGCACAAGAATCATGCTTTATGGAACGGCAAGGAAGGCGGTGTTATGGTGCGTATATACAATGATAAAATGGATCAGGTTGTATCATTTTCAAGAACAAAAGGTAAAGACAGAGTTATTGTAATTGTCAATTATAGTGATAAACCAGCCTTTTGTCTTGTTGATACAAAATACCTTAAAGGAGGTTACGCAGATTTTTCCCAACCACAATCTACCTTTGTAATAACTGGTGATAAGGTAACTTTCGATTTGAAACCCTGGGAATACAAAGTGTACTATACCAGAAACTAAATATCTTTTAAAGCCTCAACAAAATAGTCAATCTCTGCTTTAGTGTTGTAATGACTAAACGAAATACGAAGACTTGGCTTGGCTAGGTCTTTTTCGTTTAACATCTCTGCTAAAACATGCGATGGTTTAATACTGCCGCTCTGACAGGCACTTCCGCGGGAAACTGCAATTCCTTTCATATCAAGATTGAACAAAATCATTGCGGTTTTTTCAGGAGAAAAAGGTAATAATACATTTATGATATTGTAAAAAGTATTTTTTCCGTTGATTTCAATTTCGGGAAAAGCAGCTTTCAACTGTTGGAAACAATAGGCTTTCAAATTGGTAATGCAGTCTCTTTCTTCTGTTAAATGCTCATACGAAAGTTCCAAAGCTTTTGCCATTCCGGCAATCTGATGCACCGATTCTGTCCCGGCACGCCAGCCTTTTTCCTGTTCACCGCCAAAAATCATTGGCTGTAAAACCAAGTTTTTACGAATAAATGCAAATCCGATTCCTTTAGGTCCATGGAATTTGTGTGCACTTGCCACCACAAAATCAACCGGGAGTTCATGCAGATTCAGTTCTGTTTTTCCAATAGACTGAACCGTATCGCAATGAAATAAGGCTTTATGTTCTTGACATAGCGCTCCTATCCTATTGATATCATTAACAACTCCGGTTTCATTATTGACATGCATCAGTGAAACTATAGTTTTAACATCTTCCGAAAGCAAAGTCGAAAGCTTTACATAATCTAACACTCCGTCACAGTCAACATTTAGATAATCTACCTGAATTCCGAATTCCTCTTTTAAAGCCAAAATCGTATACAATGTAGCATGATGCTCAACTTTGGAAGTAATTATCCGTTTCACACCAAAATCTTTCACAGCACTTCTCAGAATCCAGTTGGTAGCCTCAGTTGCACTCGATGTAAAAACAATTTCCTGTGCATTGCAATGCAAATATTTGGCAATGGCTTTTCTGGAAGTTTCGATAACTGCTTTCGAACTTCTACCAATACTGTGGGCTGATGACGGGTTTCCGAATTCTGATTGCATAACCCTAACCATTTCATCTATTACTTCCTGACGGATTGGTGTAGTTGCCGCGTTATCGAGATATATTTTTTGCATGGTGCAAATATAAAAAGGAGAGTTCTTAATTAAATTATAAAAGGCAAATTTAATGGCATAAAAAACTTATTTTTGTTTAAAATTTAAACGATTCAAATGAAAAGAATTTTAGCTTTAGTTTCCTTATTACTTTTTATCAATGCCTGTGATGATGGTAATTTAACCGTTGACCCCATTGATTTTTCAGCAGTTCCCGCTCATAAATGCTCTGAAAAGAATGTGATTTACAAAGTAAAAGATGCTGAGATGCTTTTCATAGAACTTCCTGAATCTACATATTCTGAAGCATTTCCGGAAGATGAAACTCTTGATGGTGAACCCATAGAAATTGCTATAAATTCAACCAACAAAGTAACTTACAGAAAATATAGTGATGCTGTAACTGCTAATAATATTTGCCCAACAGTTCCTGATGCGACGCCAAATTTGTCAGAACAATGGTATGCTACTGACGGGATCATACAAATAACTTCAACAGCAATTAAATCTACAGACACAACTGATAATTCAACCCGAATTACAGGATATACTTATACGATAAATTTCAAAAACATTACTTTTCAAAAACCTAATGGTCCTCAGGTATATGATAATTTCCCGTTTGGAACTTATACAGAAACTGTAAGTTCTCTTGCTTTTGGATTTAATCATGAAGTTGACAAAAGCAGTTGCAGTACAAAAATCTATGATTTTAGCGGTGGTGAAGTCTTCACCTTAGATGTAGCCGACTACAGTACTTTATTTGCCAATGCACCAACAACGACACCAAGAACAGCCTTGATAAGTGCATCTAACAAATTATCCTATCGATTATATTCAAATGCTGTAACAGACGATTTTTACTGTGGAACCCCAAATCCAACAATCACACTTCAGCAGGAATGGGATGCGATTGATGGCGTTGAAGCTACAAGTGGAATAATAGAAGTAAGTACAACCTCTTTAGGTGCTGGTTTTCAACATACAATACGATTAAAAAAAGTCACATTGCGAAAAGGAAACAGTACATTTACTTTAGGTGATGATTATCTTTTTGGAACGTTTACAACTAATTAATGCCATAAAACAATCATGCCAACTGACTGTATCAGCTATCAAAAATCGGGTTATTTCACTAAATTAATTGTAGATTATTTAGAGGAAAAGCCCGAATTGAAATCGCTTTACAATCGTTTCCCGAAACTTGAAAACTTTAAAAATCAAATTGAGGAAAAGGCACAGAATTACTCTTGGGAAAACAGGAAGGTTTTAGTTACAGCTCTTGAAAATCAGTACCAAAGTTTTGAAATTTCCGAAGCAACAAAGACTAATATTTCTTTATTAGCCGATTCAAAGACCTTTACAATAACAACAGGACATCAACTGAATTTATTTACCGGCCCGTTGTATTTTTTGTATAAGATTGTCAGCACAATCAATCTTTGCACTACTTTAAAAGAGGAATATCCTCAGTATAATTTTATTCCCGTTTATTGGATGGCAACTGAAGATCATGATTTTGAAGAAATCAATTACTTTCAGTTTAAAAATTCAAAAATAAAGTGGACTTTGGATAGTCATGGTCCTGTTGGACGTCTTTCAACCAAAGGTTTAAAAGATGTTTTTGATGTTTTTTCTAATGCTCTTGGAATTGGAACAAACGCTAATCATTTAAAAGAGCTTTTCAAAAACAGTTATCTCAAACATGATAATCTTGCTGATGCAACACGCTTTTTGGCAAACCAACTTTTTGGAGACAAAGGGCTTGTCATTCTAGATGGTGATGATGTTTCTTTAAAACGATTATTTATCCCTTTTGCAAAAGAAGAATTGATAAATCAGACTTCATTTCAAAAAGTCACCGAAACCAATTCACTTCTAAAAAAAGATTATGAAATTCAGGTAAATCCAAGAGAGATAAATCTATTTTACATAGAAGACAACTTTCGCGAGCGAATAGTTTTTGAAGATAATCTGTTTAAAATCAACAATACAAAACTTACTTTTTCTAAGGAAGAAATTTTAGCATTGCTTGAAAACAATCCTGAAAAATTCAGCCCAAATGTAATTATGAGACCTTTATACGAAGAGGTCATTTTACCTAATCTTTGCTATATTGGCGGTGGTGGCGAGCTTTCTTATTGGCTGCAATTGAAATCAAATTTTGAAGCTAATAAAATTACATTTCCGATTTTACTGTTAAGAAATTCTGTTCTGCTTGTAACTGAAAAACAGACTCATAAAGCGGATAAATTACATCTCTCCTGGTCTGATTTATTTAATAATCAGCAGGAATTATTCAATAATAAAACCCAAGAATTCTCAAAATTCAACATTGATTTTACCGAACAGAAAGAACATCTGAAACAACAATTTGAAAAGCTGACAGCCATTGCAAATCAAACAGACAAATCATTCATTGGCGCTGTAAACGCTCAGCAGACCAAACAAATAAAAGGGTTGGAAAATCTTGAAAAACGTTTGTTAAAAGCGGAAAAAAGAGTTTATGCTGAAAAACTGGAGCGCATCATCGAACTTCAGAATGAACTTTTTCCAAATCAGGGATTACAGGAACGGAAGCTTAATTTTTCTGAATTTTATCTTGAATCAAATGACACGCTAATTGAAAAACTGCTTCAACGATTAAATCCATTAGAGTCAAATTTCATAATAATCACGATCTGATATTACAAGTTTTCAACACGAAAACGTTTTCGGTGCTATATAATAAAGGTGTCATTTTTTTATCCGAGAAATTATCATAATTTTAACGTTTCGAAGTAAAGTATAAGCTTAAAAAAACAAATTATTAACCTAAACAAAATGTATGAAAACAATTTATAACAAGTTGTTATTTTT
>DBIH01000197.1 GCA_002296885.1 Flavobacterium sp. UBA807
CTATTAGTTTGAGTTTAGCCCCGATGATTTCCTTTGGCAGTCGCGTCGCTCGTGTGATATTAAGAGGAGGACAGCCAGTGGCTGTCAGGTATTTTTTGACCTTAACAAAAAAACGTGAATAGTAACCCCGATAGGAGCAAGCTACTATGTAGCGCGTATAGCGGGAGCTAATATCCCGAAAAAACCAAAGTTCTGTTCTTTATATATCAATAGTTATGCTCCTAAAAATCCTTAACTCTTACGGGATATTTATTGCCTAAAATTTCCTGTAAAACCTTTGCATCAGAATTGGTATAAAAAACTGTTTTTACTGTATGATTACCAGAATGCAATCCCACTTTTTCAAGCAAGACATTTTTAGTTTGACGGGCTACGGCTTCGCCGGAATCTATAATTTTAATTTCAGGCGGAAGAATTTTTTTAATTTGTGGAATAAGATATGGATAATGACTGCAGCCCAGCACCAAATAGTCTATATTAGCAGCTATCATTGGTTCCAAATATTGACGAAGTAGTTTGTCCATTTCGGGCGAATTAATATGCCCGTTTTCAATTAAAGCAACTAAACCATACCCGATTTGTTCAATGATTTTCGTATCATGGAATTTTTCTGCGGTTTGATGAAACAATTCACTGTTTAAAGTCCCTTTTGTTGCAAGTATTCCAATCGTATGGCTTTGAGAATTCAGTGCTGCCGGTTTTATAGCAGGTTCTATACCAATGAAAGGAATGTCGTATTTAGCACGTAATTCTTTGATGGCATTTGTCGTAGCGGTGTTGCAGGCAACCACAATTATTTTACAATTCAGGTTCAGAAGAAACTCGGTATTCTTAATACTGAGTTCAATAATTTCTTCTTTTGATTTTTGTCCGTATGGCGCATTTTTACTGTCGGCAAGATAAATTGTGTCTTCATTTGGGAGTAAATCGTGAATTTCCTTCCAAATGGAAGTCCCCCCAACGCCCGAATCAAAAAGCCCAATAGGATTATTGTTTTCCATAGAAACAAAAGTAAAAAAAAACTGCTCAATTATTTGAGCAGTTTTAGATAGTGTTAAGAATTTATATTAAAATCCTAAGTCTTTTTTAACGTCAGCAGTCAAGTCCGGACCATCTGCCAAAAGTAAATCAGCAACGTTTAAAACGTATTGGTATCCTTTAGCTTTACCAACTTTTGCGATTGATGCTTTGATTTTGTCCATTAATGGTTTTACCATGTCTGCTTGTTTTTTTTCTAATTCTTTTTGAGCATTGTCTCTGTAATCAGTAATACGTTTTACCAGATCCTGAACTTCTGTTTGACGGGTTGCATTAACAGCATCAGTTACTGTAGAAGCTTCCTGGTCGTATTTTTTGATTTTGTTTTGATATTCTTCAGCCATTGTTTTGTACTCTGCATCGTAAGTTCCGCTCAATTTTTCCAATTGTTTTTGAGCATCGATCATTGCGGGCATTTTAGAAATTAGTTCATTTACATCTACGTGTGCAACTTTAGCCTGTGCATTCATAGTAAAGCTTGCTCCTAAACATAACACTGTAGCTAGTAATAATGATTTCAATCGTTTCATTTTAAAAAGTATTAATTAATTATTTGTTTTTATTTATTGTTATTCAGTTTTTGGTTTATTCTTTGCATCTTCTTTTGCTTTTTTGGCAGCTTCTCTGTCTTCAAGTATTTTTTTCTTTTTATCTTCTAATGCTTTTTTTCTCTCTTCAAGTAGCCTTGCTCTTTCGGCAGCTTTAGCTGCTTTTGGATCTACAACTGTTCTTGTTGAATCAGTTGACGTTTTATTGTCACCTGCAGTTTTGTTATCTTCTGAAGCTTTGTTGTCACCTGTTGGAGGTGTAACACCACCTGCTGATTTATCATTAGCAGGAACCGTGCCAGTTTTTTTTCCATTCTTAGCAGCGAGTAATTCTGCACGCTTTGCAGCCTGTTCCGCTTTTTTAGCTTCGGCATCGGCTTTTCTTTGAGCAATTAGTTCCTCACGGGCTTTCTTTTTGTCTTCCAATGCTTTTTTGCGTGCTTCCAATGCCGGATTTGCGTCTGCTGCAGCGTCATCTAATTCTTCCTTAGCTAATTGAGCTTTTACTTCTTTTGCGCTTTTTTGTTCTCTTTTCTCTGCTCGCGTTATAACTCGGATAACCTGATCGCTGATGTCAAATCTTTTTGCAGAAAAAAGCATGGTCAGGTCGGAAGACTTATCAAAAACAAAGTCATATTTCTTTGCTTCAGCAATATCCTGAACTGCAGTAAAAACCTGATCCTGTATCGGTTTTACCAAAACGGCTTTTTGAGTCATTAAATCACCGTTTGGTCCGAATTTTTTTTGTTGAAAGTCTAAAAGTTCATCTTCCTGGAATTTTATTTCTTCTTCACGTTCGTCGATTAATTCTTTAGTCAATAAAGCTCTTTCTGTTTTTAAAGCATCTTTTAATTTTGCAATATCAACTTTTTTTGCTTCAATATCCTGCTTCCATTTCTGGGCTTTTTGCTCTAATTGACTTTTAGCTTCACTATAATCGGGAACATTTTGTAAAATGTATTCCATGTCAATGTAACCAATTTTTACACCTCTGGACTGTGCATTCATTTGGAACACCGAGGATAGAACCAAAATTGTTATTGCAAAATATTTTTTCATTCGATTTATGATTTAGAAATATTGTACCAAATATAATTAAAATTGTTGACCAATTATAAAATGTGTCTCCCAACCGTTAGGTTTTGTATAACCCGGAACAGCGTCAAAACCTTTAGCGAAGTCAATTCCTAGTAATCCGAAAGCAGGCATAAATACTCTTAACCCAAATCCGGCGGAGCGTTGTAGCACAAATGGATTGTAATCTTTGAAAGTATCATAGGCTGATCCGGCTTCAAGGAATGTCAGAACATAAATAGATGCCGCTGCTTTTAATGTTAGAGGATATCTTAGCTCTAATGAGAATTTATTATAAACTGTTGAACCATCCTGCGATGATAAAGACTGATTTGGATAACCTCTCAACTGAATAACTTCTCTACCGTCTAAGGAGAAGTTAGCCAATCCGTCACCACCAAGGAAGAATCTTTCAAAAGGGACTAACCCTCTGCCACTGTTATAAGCACCTAAATAACCAAATTCACCTAAGGCTCTTAATACAAGAGCTTTTGATTGTGGTCCGGCTATTCTGGTATACCAATCAGCTCTGAATTTTAATTTGTAATATTCAAGCCAGTTGAATTTTTGCTGGTCAACTTTTGCTCTGTCTGCAGTTGCCTGTGTATAATCAGAGCCAACGGTCTGGTAAATATGGGAGCCTTCTGCAGTTTCCTGTAAATAATCTCCGGGAGCCGGAAGTTGTCCGGAAGCATTTGCAACAGTAGTTAAAGTTGAATTAACTTCGTACTTCAGTTTATACTCTTTTTCATTTTCCAGATTTCCATAATCTATATTGTTAAATAAAGAATATGGCAAAGTGAATTTTGCTGAAATGTTAAATTCTGAACCTGAGGTAGGAAAGATAGGATTTACACCTTTGCTGCTTCTGGTCAGACCAACAGTATAAGCAAGGTTTTTTGAGGCACCATTACCAAATGTAAACAGCCCCGTATTATAGTTGTGCAAATCATAATATTGAAAACTAACGGAACTTGAGAATGTGAAGTAATCATCCGGAATGGTTAATCTTTTTGCAATTCCTACAGATAGAGAAGTGATATTAAAGCTTTTGCTTTTATCTACATTACTCGAAGTTCCTGTATAGAGGAATTGTTTACTATGTGATAATGACGTTGAAAACTGAATGGGTTTTTTACCTCCAAGCCATGGTTCAGAAAAAGAAAGACTATACGTTTGGAAGTAGGAACTGGCTTGTAAACGCAAAGCAACTTTTTGTCCGTCACCCATCGGGAGAGGTTTGTAGGCTTCCTTGTTAAAAAGGTTTCTTGCTGAGAAATTGTTGAATGACAGTCCCAATGTCCCGATGAATCCGCCACCGCCATAACCTCCCTGAAGTTCAATTTGGCTTGCTCCTTTTTCTACAACATTATATTCAATATCAACTGTTCCTGAAGCTGGATCAACGTTTTTAAATTTAGGATCGATTGCTTCCGGATCGAAGAAGCCTAGTTGTCCAATCTCACGAATGGTTCTAACCAAATCTTCTTTGCTGTATTTTTGTCCCGGTTGCGTTCTAAGCTCACGATATATTACGCGATCATGCGTTTTATCATTTCCAACAACGGTGATGTTATTAAAGTAGGCAATAGGTCCTTCGACAATCCTGATTTCGAAATCGATAGTATCGTTAGCTGTTTTGGTTTCAACAGCATTTACGTTTGAGAATAAATAACCGTTGTTTTGATAAAGGTTTGTGATGTCTTCTCCGTCAGGTTTTGATTTATCAGCAATTCTTTTTTCTAATAATACTCCATTATAAGTTTCTCCTTTTTTGATGCCAAGAATTCTGTTGAGCAATTGGTCTGAATAAACCGAATTTCCAAGGAATTTAATGTTCCCAAAATGATATTTATGACCCTCTTCCACTTTTATGTTTATAGCAAGCTTGGTCTTTTTGGCATTTAAAAATACGGAGTCACTAATAACCCTTGCATCTCTGTATCCTTTTTCTTTGTATTTGTCAACAACAGAATTTAAATCTTCTTGATATTTATCCTTAATGAATTTTGAGCCTTTGAAAATACGGAAACGATTAATTTGTTTCGTATTCTTCATAGCACTTCTCAACTTGCTGTCGGTGAATTTTTCGTTGCCTTCAAAATTAATTCTGGAAATCTTTAATTTATCACCTTTGTCAATTTTGACAAGCATTTTTACCTGATTGCCTTCGGTTGTATCTGGAATTGTTTTTATAAATACCTTGGTGTTAAAATAACCGTCTTTTTTGTATTTATTTTCAAGGTAATTCTTGGTTGTAGTGATTAAATTTTCATTTACAATTTTTCCTTTGGTCAATGAGTTTTCTTTGATGAGTTCTTCAACTTTTGACTTTTTCACTCCTTGTATTTTAGCTTCGCTAAGTTTTGGAAGTTCTGCAATGTCTAAATCCAGCCAGATACTGTCTGCTTCGATTTTATTTACATAAAAATCAATGTCGCTGAAAAGACCAAGTTTCCCCAGTTTTTTTATTGAATTGCTTATTTCTTCTCCTGGAACGGTAATCTGCTGACCTTTTTCCAAACCAGCAAATGTAACAACAGTTTGTTGGTTGTAGCTGATTTTACCATTTACCTTTACATCAGCTAAAATATATTTTCTGCCTTGGTCAAAGGGAATTCTGTCTTGGGCTTGTAATTGAAAAGCAATTCCAAATAATAGTATGAATAGAAATACTTTTAATGAATTAATCTGCACTGAAATTTTATTTAATTTGTTCACTTGTCTTTCCGAACCTGCGTTCTCTTTTTTGATAGCTAATAATGGCTGCATATAAATCGTCTTCTTTAAAATCAGGCCATAAAACATCGGTAAAATAAAACTCTGCGTAAGCTATCTGCCATAACAAAAAATTACTGATCCGGTGTTCACCGCTGGTTCTGATTACTAAATCTACATCGGGTAAATTTCGCGTGTAAAGATGCTCATTTATAATTGATTCATCAATAGTGTCTGTGGAAATTATATTATTTTTAACTTTATCACTTATAATTTTAACAACATTTAACAATTCCTCTCTCGAGCCGTAGCTTAAAGCCAAAGTTAGAGTCATTCGGGTGTTGTTTTTAGTTTTTTCAATCACCGATAAAAGTGCGGATTTTGCTTTTGCCGGAAGCATATCAATATTTCCTATGCAGTTTAAGCGGATGTTGTTTTTTTCTAAAGTTGGGAGCTCATTTTTTAATGAATTAACCAATAACTTCATCAAAGTATCTACTTCTAACTTTGGGCGGTTCCAGTTTTCTGTGGAAAAAGCATAAAGTGTAAGGTTCTCTATACCCAATCTCGCACAAGTTTCAACAGTTAGTCTAACTGATTTTGTGCCGTTCTCGTGCCCGAGTGCTCTTAAAAGACCTTTTTGTTTTGCCCAACGACCATTTCCGTCCATGATAATGGCCAGATGTTTTGGTAAGTTGTTTTTATTTATAGTATCTTTTAAACTCATTCTTTATTGTTTGCAATAACAAGGCTTTTCTCCAAATGTATAGGTTAGTGTAAATCCTGTAAATACATACCAGTCCTTGCTGTTTAGGTTACCAAATTTTAATGGTTCCAAATTTTTATTTTTAGGTGCGCTTCCGTCTAAATTATCAGTGAAAGTATACCTTGCACCAACTTCAAATCCAAGGATAAAATGCTCAAGGATATTTCCTTTTATCCCAACTGTCATGGGTATGGCCAATGCACCTTCTCTGTAATCATCTTTTGTTTCACCATTAATTACATATAATTCCTCATATGCAAAATAGGAAAGCCCTGAAAAAACATAGGGCGTTATCTTTCTTTTCAAAATTTCATGAAGATTAAAATCGAAAAAATCGAATTCTAATCCGGCTGAAAATTCTTTGATGTGATTTTTAAAACTATATCCTCTCTGTACCCTCCCCGGTATTTCCGAATCGGCATCATTTCCTGAAATGTCAGCCTGTGTATAGGAAAACCTATAAGAGTGCCTCGGGCTTTTGTTCCATTTATATAAAATACCAAGAGCTAATTCGTTTGGATCAACATAATTCGTTTTTCCAACATCTCCTATATAATTACTACCGCCAAGGAAAACACCAATTTCGTGAATCTGTGCTGTCAGAATATTATGGAAAATCAAACAAAAAAATAATACTAAGATCTTTTTCATCAAATTGAAAATAGCGTGCAAATATAACAATTCTCACTACTTATTTAACATGAAATCAGTATTTCTGTTAAATAAAATAATGTGCTGATTGTTATTGGAGTTACAACGGTTTCTATTCTAAAACGGAATTTTTAGAATTGTAGTATAAATGGAGCTAAATTTTTCTAATTTCTCTTGTCTTCGCCCCAAAGTAATTTACTGCGAAGTGTTTTGAAGAAAGTCTCTTCGGTAATTTCTACCATTTTGATTTTGAAAGGTGTTTTCTTTACAGTCAATACCGAATTGTTATTTATTGATGCTATTCTCGAGTCTAAAGAAACCAGGTATTGTTCTTCGCGCCCCGAAACTTTTAGTTTTATTTCGGTATCATCCGGAATTACAAGTGGTCTTGCTGTGAGATTATGTGGTGCAATTGGTGTAATGACAATTCCTCTTACATCAGGGGTTAGTATTGGTCCTCCACAGCTTAAGGAATATCCGGTTGACCCGGTTGGCGTCGAAATAATCAATCCGTCAGCCCAATACGAATTGAGGTATTCTCCATTTAAATAGGTTTCGACCGTAATCATTGAAGTTGTGTCTTTTCGGTTTACAGACACTTCATTCATCGCAAAATTGATTTCAATTTCGGTAGCTCTTGGTGAACATTCGAGAGTTAATAAGGTTCTTTCGGAAATGCTGTATTTCTTTTCTACAATTACCTTAATGAATGATTCTATGTTTTCTTTTTGTGCTTTTGCCAAAAAACCCAGCCTTCCGGCATTCACACCAAGAATAGGAATGCCCGAATCGCGGACAAAAGTAACAGCTCTTAAAATCGTACCATCACCGCCAATGCTTATAAGCATATCAAAACTGCTGTCTAAATCTTTGTGAGAAGAAAAAGTGTTGTATTTTTTGCCAACGATTTCCTCTTCATATAATATTTTCAGGAATTTTTCTTCAATGACAATTTCGACATTATTTCTATTAAAAAAGACAAAAATATCCTTGATAATTGGTCGTGTGTCGTTTTGATAATATTGTCCGAAGATGGCAACTTTCATTAATTACATGTTTAGGTATTTATCCAAATATTCAGAACGTTCTTTTAGGGTATTCAAATAATCATCTTCCTGATGCTCGGAAACAATTTCATAGTTATAACGGCGGAATGACTGAATAATTTCATTGATGCCGCCAAGCGTTGTCTTAACGGTCACCTGTACTTTTTCGGAATTGGCTTCGGAAACAAAAACACCTAACAGCTTGCTGTTGTTGCTTTCTACGATTTGTGTAATCTGGCTCATCGAATAATCAGCAGCTGGTTTTTCTACTACAATAATTCCTCCCGTTTCTTTTAGGAACGGAGTTTCATTTAAAAATTTGATGATGTCGGTAATGTCATAATAGCCAATATATATGTTATTTTCATCTAAAATCGGAACAATATTGGCATTGTTTCTGGCAAATATTTCCAAAACATCAAGCCATACCATCGTCGTTCTGACAAAAAAACCTTCTAAGGCGTAACGATATTCAAGTATTGGTTTTTGGGTTTCAAAAGTTTCCACATCAACAGCCGAGATACAACCTATATATACTCCATTCTCCATAACAGGGAAATGGGAATAGGTCACATCTGCAAAGAAATCTTGGATTTCTGCCACAGATTCAGTGCCGGGAAAAGGTTTAAAATCGTTATTAATGTATTCGGAAAGTTGTCTCATGTATGCTGTATCTTTTAGCGACTGCAAAATAATCAAATTTTGCGATATGATGACTTAGTTTTACTTTGTATTTTTGTGGGAAAATTGATTTGACACGAATGCACGAATATTTTTTTGGCTTTTTATTGATTTTAAAAAGTTGATTTATAATAACATTCACCACTATTTTAATTGAATTTCATTCGTGTATTCATGGCTAAAAAAACATAAAATGACAAAATTAAGCGTAAATATCAATAAAATAGCAACTCTACGAAATGCTCGCGGAGGTAATGTGCCTGATTTATTGCAGGTTGCCAAAGACATTCAAAAATTTGGAGCGCAGGGGATAACCATCCATCCAAGACCGGATGAAAGGCACATCCGATACCAGGACGCACGCGATTTGAGACCGATTGTTTACACCGAGTTTAATATAGAAGGCAATCCGCAGCATAATTTTATCGACTTGGTTCTGGAATGCAAACCCGAGCAGGTGACTTTAGTTCCAGATGCCATTGGCGCGATAACTTCTTCAGCAGGTTGGGACACAATGAAAAATGAATCGTATTTAACGGAAGTCATAGCCGAATTCAAACGCAATGGAATACGCACTTCCATTTTTGTCGACCCGGTTTTGAAAATGATTGAAGGTGCCAAAAAAACAGGGACCGACCGAATCGAATTATATACCGAAGCTTTTGCACATCAATATGGTTTGGGAAATCAAAAGGCAATCGAGCCTTATACACAATCGGCAGTTTTGGCAAACGAAATAGGTTTGGGAATCAATGCCGGACATGATTTGAGTCTCGATAATATCAAATTCTTTAAGGACAATATTACGGGATTGTTAGAAGTTTCCATCGGGCACGCCTTGATTTCAGAAGCTCTTTATCTTGGCTTGGAAAATGTCGTGAATGAATATCTGCAAAAACTAAAATAATTTAAGATTGATGATTAACGAATGATGATTTAAGATTTAATCCATTCAACAATCAAAAATCTATAATCAAAAATCTATAATCAACATGCTGCTACACTCCCGAATAGAAGGCGAAGGTAAGCCATTATTAATCATTCATGGTTTTATTGGAATGTCCGACAACTGGAAATCATTTGGCTCTCTTTATGCCGCCGAAGGTTTTCAGGTGCACATGATTGATTTGCGGAATCACGGAAAGAGTTTTCATTCCGATGAATTCAATTATACCGTCATGTCGAATGATATTTTGGAATACTGCCAGCATTATAATTTGTCAAATGTTTCCATAATCGGACATTCGATGGGCGGGAAAGTTGCTATGCTTTTTGCAACGACTTATCCCGAAATGGTAGAAAAACTAATTGTAGCCGACATCGGGCCAAAATATTATGCGCCGCACCATCAGGACATTTTAGCGGGACTGAATGCTGTAGATTTTTCTACAAAACCAGACCGCGCACAAGTTGAAGAAACATTGTATCCATACATTCCTGATTTTGGCACAAGGCAATTTTTGATGAAAAATCTTTATTGGAAAGAACCAGGTCAACTGGATTTCCGATTTAATCTTCCAGTTTTTAATGCCAAAATCGAATCGATTGGTGAAGCCTTGCCCGAAACGAATCATTTTGACAAACCAACGCTTTTCATCCGCGGTGGAAATTCAAAATATATTTTAGATACCGACTTGCCTGAAATCAAAAAGCATTTTCCTAATTTTGAATTAGCGACAATACCGAACGTTGGTCATTGGCTTCATGCCGAAAACCCAAAATTATTCTTTGAGGAAACGGCAAGGTTTTTGAAATAAAGGACAGCCACGAATGCACGAATATTTTTTTATTTAAATTTTCTAAAATACATTCGTGCATTCGTGGCAAAAAATAAAACATCAAACTAATAAAAATGAAACTACTTTTTAGAATACTTATCACAGCCGCTTTAGTAATGGTCATTTCCTATGTCATGAAAGGCGTTTATGTTGACGAATTTACTACAGCACTTACAGTTGCTATCGTTTTGGGATTACTTAACTTTTTTGTAAAGCCAATTTTGGTGCTGTTCACGCTGCCGGTAACCATTTTTACATTGGGATTATTCCTGTTGGTAATCAATGCCATAATGATTGAACTTTGCGACTACTTTATTGATGGTTTCCGGATTAATTCGTTTTGGACCGCGATGTTGTTCAGCATCGTTTTGTCACTTTCGCAATCATTGGTTTACCAAATCACGGGAGAAACCAAAAAATAGCGTGTAAATCAATAAAATAAAAACTTGGTTGGGTTGTATAAATGTTATAATTTTGCAACCCAATTTTAGTATATATAAAAATGAATATTACAAGAAATAATGTAGATGCATTAAATGCTGTTGTTACTGTTGAAGTATCAAAATCGGATTATGCAGAAAAAGTGGAGAAAGTATTAGCGGATTACCGCAAAAATGCTACAATTCCTGGTTTCAGAAAAGGAGCAGTGCCAATGAGCCTAATCCAAAAACAATACGGAAAAGCAGTATTGTTAGATGAAGTAAACAAATTGCTACAGGACAATTTAAATAACTATTTGGTTGAAGAAAAATTAGACATACTTGGAAATCCATTGCCAAAAGTAACCGAAGATTTCAATTGGGATGTAGATGATTATAAATTTGAATTCGAATTGGGCCTTGCACCGGAATTCACAGTAGATTTATCTGCTAAAAATGATTTGGTACAATACAAAATCGTAGCCGATGACAAAATGCTGAACGACCAGATAGCAAGAATCCAAAAACAATACGGAAAACTTATCGCAAAAGATACCGTTGAAGAAGGCAATGATGTTTCGGGTATTTTTACAAATGCTGAAAAAGGAATCAACAACAGAACAACTTTAGCTTTAGATACTTTTGCTGACAAGAAAACGGCAAAAGCATTCCTAGGTAAAAAAGTGGGTGATGTAGTTACGTTAAAAACGAAAGGCTTATTCGATGACGACCACAAATTAATGGACGTTTTGAATATTGGTCATGATGATGTTCACGGTCTGGATATCGAAGTAACATTCACAATAGACGAAGTTGTTGGGCACGAACCTGCAAACTTAGATCAGGAATTATTCGATAAATTATTCGGGCCAAAAGTAATTACTTCGGTAGCCGAGCTAAAAGCAAAAATCAAGGAAGACGCTGAAAAGCAGTTCGCTCAACAGGCTGATCAAAAATTCCTTAACGATGTTACCGAGTCGTTAATCAAAAATACAAAATTCGATTTACCGGCTGCTTTCCTTAAAAAATGGATTATGAATGCCGGCGAAAATCCAATGACTGCCGAAGAAGCCGAAGAAGAATACACAAAATCGGAAAACGGTTTGCGTTACCAGTTAATCGAAGGGAAAGTAATGACCGATAACAATCTGCAAATCACTTTCGAAGAATTAAAAGACTACACGTCAAATGTGATCAAAAAACAAATGGCACAATTCGGGCAAATGAACCCAACCGATGAGGATGTACAGGGAATCGTGGCGCGTGTGATGTCAAACCAAGACGAAGTAAAACGTTTGTCTGAGCAGGTAATGAGCGAAAAAATGCTGAACCTTTTCAAGGAAAAAGTAAAAGCCAAAACCAAAGAAGTGAGCTACGATGATTTCATCAAAGCAATGTATGGCGAATTAAAACATTAGGATTATCTAATAATTGTTATATTTGAGCGTCAAAGTAATTTGACGCTTTTTTATTAAGAGCTAATCCGGCTATCCGTTCCAATCTTTTTATTGTTGGTCACCCTAAGCGCAGTCGAAGGGCTTTTCTTAAACAATAAAAAGGATTTCCACTGCTATCCGGGCTATGGCATTAGTTTCAGACACAATGTCACGTTTTTAAAAAGGCACAAAGTTTGACTAAACAAAACCATTAACTCATATTCATAACTATAAAATGAACTACGGAAAAGACCCAAGAGCTACGCTCGAAATGGCAAAAGAATTTAAAAAATTTGCTACCAAAAAACAAGGCGTAAACAGTTTATATTACGATAAAATCGTAGGCAGCATGACGCCTTATATTATTGAAGAAAGACAGCTTAATGTATCACAACTTGACGTATTCTCGCGTTTGATGATGGACCGCATCATCTTCATGGGAACCGGAGTCGACGATTACATGGCCAACATCATCCAGGCACAATTACTGTTTTTGGAAAGTGTTGACGCTTCAAAAGACATTCAAATCTATATCAACTCTCCGGGCGGAAGCGTTTATGCAGGCCTTGGAATTTATGACACGATGCAGTACATCAAGCCCGACGTAGCAACAATCTGTACCGGAATGGCAGCATCAATGGGAGCAGTTTTATTATGTGCCGGAGCCGAAGGAAAACGTTCGGCATTGCCACACTCAAGAGTAATGATTCATCAGCCATCCGGCGGAGCATCAGGAGTTGCAAGCGATATGGAAATCAACTTAAAGGAAATGCTGAAACTGAAAGATGAGTTATACCAAATCATCTCTAAACATTCAGGTCAGCCTTTTGACAAAGTTTATAAAGATTCAGAACGCGATTACTGGATGATTGCCGATGAAGCCAAAGAGTACGGAATGATTGATGAAGTTTTAAGAAGATAAAAATAGTTGTCGGTTGTTAGTTGATAGTTGCTAGTAAAAGCTACTAACCGTCAACCATCAACCATCAACTGTCAACCAAATAAAAATGGCAAAACAAGTTTTAGAATGTTCCTTTTGTGGAAGAAAAAAACCGGAAACCAATTTATTGATTGCCGGAATAAATGCGCATGTTTGTGACAGATGTATTGAGCAGGCACACGGAATTGTTTTAGAAGAATTGAAATCCAACTCGACTTTAAGTCTGAAATCCGGAAACGATTTGGTTTTAAAGAAACCAAAAGAGATTCGCGAATTCCTCGATCAATATGTGATTGGCCAGGACCAAACCAAAAAAGTTATGTCGGTCGCAGTCTACAATCACTACAAACGATTGATGCAGCTGCAGCACGAAGAAGATGTTGAGATTGAAAAATCAAACATCATTATGGTGGGCCAAACCGGAACCGGAAAAACATTGGTTGCAAAAACCATAGCAAAAATGCTCGAAGTGCCATTAGCCATTGTCGATGCCACGGTTTTAACCGAAGCTGGTTATGTTGGCGAAGATGTCGAAAGTATTTTGACCCGTTTATTACAGGCTGCCGATTATGATTTGGCTAAAGCCGAAAGAGGAATTGTCTTCATTGATGAGATTGATAAGATTGCCCGTAAAAGCGACAATCCATCCATAACTCGTGATGTTTCGGGCGAAGGAGTTCAACAAGCGTTGCTAAAATTGCTCGAAGGAACCGTTGTAAATGTTCCGCCAAAAGGTGGAAGAAAACATCCTGACCAAAAATTCATCGAAGTCAATACCAAAGATATTTTATTCATTGCCGGTGGCGCCTTTGATGGTGTCGAAAGAATCATTTCAAAAAGACTTAACCGTCAGGCGATTGGTTATTCGACTTCCAAAAACGCCGAAGGAATCGACAAAAATAATTTGCTGCAATACATCATTCCAAAAGACATCAAAGATTTTGGATTGATTCCTGAAATTATCGGTCGTCTTCCTGTGTTGACACATATGGATCCGCTGGATAAAGCAACACTACGTGCAATTCTAACTGAACCAAAAAATGCATTAATCAAACAATACGAAAAGCTCTTCGCAATGGATGATGTGAAATTCACGATTTCCAATGAAGCGTTAGATTATATTGTAGACAAAGCTTTGGAATATAAACTCGGAGCCAGAGGTTTGCGTTCACTTTGTGAAGCTATCTTAACGGATGCGATGTACGATTTGCCAAGCTCACACGAAACGGAACTGCATGTTGATATTGATTTTACCAAAGAAGCGTTAAGCAAGAATTTACTAAAGCGATTAGAAATTGCATCATAAAAAATCCCCCGCAGCTACAGGGGATTTTTTATTACTAAATATAACAGCATTATTTAACTAAACCGCCACCGGTTTGAACTTTTTCGGTCTGAATTTCGGTGTTGTCTTTTTTCAAAGCTAAATTTCCAAAATTATAAGTCAACGAAAGCCTGAACGTTCTTGAGTCCTGTTTTTGATAGAATTGCGTCTGTAAATTGTTAGATGAAACCAATGCATTAACTTCATTGCTGTTGAAAACATCAAAACAATACAGGCCAATTTTCAGGTTTTTATTCAGGAATTCTTTGCTGAATGTGATGTCAAACTGTTGGATAGGTTTGGTAATATTATAAATCTCCCAGGTTCCTTTTGGCAAAATAAAATAAGACATCGAGTTTTTAATACCCCATGGTAGAATAAATTGTGCTTCCGCAGAGTAGTTGAAGATTGGTTTGTTTTTAAATGAAAAGTCATACCCTTCAGTTGCCACTTTTATATAATTGAAATTAAAAAAGATGTAATTCATCTTGTCCATATTGGCCATTCTTTTTTGAAATTCTTCTTTGCTTTTGAAGAAATAATCAAGTGGAATAGGGAACGAAACAAACAAACTTGTGGTTTTGACTTTGTCAAACTGCTGGAACGTTTGACTGCTGACTAACTCTCCCGGTTTTGCATCAAAGATGAAAAAGTTCTTATCTTTTGCAATGGTATAATTTCCGCCAACACTCACAAACTGAAAGGCCGTTAATTTCAGTTCAAAATTGTCAAAGAAAGTAGGTTTTAAAAACGGATTTCCGTTAGATGTGTTGTACTGGTCAAAGTTGGCAAAATTGTTTGGGTCCAATGTGTTGTAATCAGCCTGCTGTATTTTTTTAGAATACGAAGCGGAAAGATTTAAATTATCATTGAAAGCATATAATGCGCTCAAACTTGGGAAGAAGTTGGTATTTTTAAAGTTGACTTTTGTCTCTGTACTATTCTGATTGGCTGTTCGATCTACTTTATAATCCTCAAAACGGATTCCGGCAGTAAAATTAAACTTTTTGATTTTCTTCTTTGCTTCTACATAAAAAGCAAGGTTGTTTTCGGTATAATCGAAATCGGTAACCGAATCTGTTCCTGAATTCAGATTATAAATCCCCGTGTCTGTTACTTTTATCGTATTGAATTTTCCTCCGGTATTTAGCGTGAAATCAATTTTATTAAAAGGGATAGAAAAATCATATTTCAAATAATAATTGGCAAGGTTAAAATCAACTTTCCCATTGTAAAATGCCGGAGTCCCGTTGTTCTGACCGTTTGAATTTGTAATTGGATTTTTATCAAAGAAATTGCTGAAAGCAGTAATGTCGAGCGTTCTTCCAATCGTGTCAAGTTTAGTTTTATACTGCACGCTCAACTCGTGATTATTATTTTTGTTTTTTGCCAGACTATTATTGGTATAGTTAATTCCGGTTCCGTTTGTACTTGAAGTATTCGTAAATCGGTCGTTTGCCATATTCAGGTTATAATTAAATAATAAATTGGATTTTTCGCTCAATTTATAATTTACCCCTGTTCTCCAATAGAAATTCCGGTTTGTTGTTAAAGATAAATTTCTTTGAAAAAGATGCTCGTCAGGATTGAATGAAGTAAATATCTGGTCATTTTTGGTTTTGTTTTCCCCATCTATATAATTGTAGCCAATCATAGTTTGCCAACTCAAATCTTTCACTTTTCCGTTCAGTAAAATCTGTGGACTTGGCTTTTGATATTTATTAAAATTGTAATTGATGTTAAAACTGGCGTTGATTCCTTTTTTTCTTTTACCACTGGTTACAATATTGATAATGGAACCACTTGAACTGGCATCATAAGCCGCTCCCGGATTGTAAATAAGCTCAACTTTTTCAATAGCGTTTGCCGGTAATGTTGCTAAATAATTCTGCAAATCGGTACCGTTTAGTGAACTTGGAGCGCCATCAATATAGATGGTAACGCCTTTACTGTTTAATGTAATGCTTCCTGTTGGTGATGTGATTACGCCTGGGATTTTTTTAATAGCTTCAAGACTGCTTCCGCTGTTTAGCATGGCGTTTTCCCTTACGCTGATTGTGGTTTTGTCTGATTCAACTTTTAAATACTGCTTTTTACTACCATAAACAGTAACTTCTTTAAGTTCGTTTGTTTTCTCTTTGGGTGGATTTGTTTCCGGATTTGGATTTTCCTGATTCTTAGTCGGTGCTTCCTGTGCGAATATAGAACCCGTGACAAGAAAGCATAAGGCAATGCTTAGTGATTTCATTTGATTGATGATTAATGATTGATGATTGATGAGTAAGACTTACGATTAAAACATTTGTTACAAAAAGCAAAAAATTTTATTTCACTTTTTTGTAATTCACTATGACAACGCCAGTTATAATTAAGGTTGCAGCCAAAATAATTCTGCTGGTAATAATTTCGTCTAATATTAACCAGCCTAAAAATAATGCGACAACAAGATTAACATAAGACAGTACAACAACTTTTGTTGACGGCAATTGCGTAAGCAAATAGCTAAATGCAACATAACCAACAACTGAACCAAACAAAGCAAGATATACCATAGCGAAAATACTGCGGCCACTCCAGTTTTCGGGAGAGATATTGGGAGTAAGACAAAATTGTAGAGAAGTAAGCACAACACCGGCAATCATCATCTGAACACAGACATTCATAAGCATCGATAAAGGTTTTTGGCTTCCGCGTTTCATTATAATGGTTCCAACGGACCAAGCTAAAATCGCCGATAGCAAAGCGAAAATTCCCTGTCGGTACTCCGGAATTAACAAGTCGGATAAACTGCTTTGATAAATCAGGAAAATTCCTGACATGCCTAATAAAATTCCACCAATGGTTTTAAAAGAAAGTTTTTCAAATCCCAATACCAAATTTATAATCAGTACACAAAAAGGGGTGAGTGTCGAGATTAGAGAAGCAAGTCCGCTTGTAATATATTTTTCTGAATAAGTAGTCAAACCGTTGGCCAATACAATCATTAGTATTGATAATATAAAAGCACGAAAAAACTGATTTAAGCTGACTTTTTCAAGTTTTTTCTGAGAAAACAAATAACAAAAAATCAGCGTACTCGAAATCAGGTTTCGAATACCGGCTAAAAGAAATGGCGGTATTGTTTCAACTCCCACACGTATTGCAAGAAATGTGGTTCCCCAAAAGAAAGCCACACAAAATAAAGCGAGATACAGTTTTGTTTTCAAGCGACAGATTTAATATTTGTCATCTTTTCTTTTGGAACGTCAACAAGACATCTTCTTCCCGGACCGCACTTCATCCGGTGCGGACCACAGGAGGTCAAGAAACCCAGAAGCAGTACTATGAAAAAGATTTTTTTCATGGTTATTTGACTAAATCAGTCTGCATTTGTTTCAATTGTTCCAGATAATCTCTTTCATTGGAAAGCCTTGGAATCTTATGCTGGCC
>DBIH01000259.1 GCA_002296885.1 Flavobacterium sp. UBA807
TATCGGCTTTGTGAAAACGAAAGATAAAGGTAAACCAATCTTTGGTGTTGTAGGATATCATTTTGACGGATAAAAAATTTATGTCAAAAATACACTAAAAACTCATATTTCCGGCTAATTCCTTCAATGCGATTTCAGAAAGTTTAGCCTGAAACTGTGCACTGGTATAACGCGCTTTCGCATTGGTATAATTGAGTTGTGCTGTTCTAAACTCGATGGTCGTAATGGTTCCGATTTTGAATTTTTCCAGAGTAATATCCAAATTTTGTTTGGCAATAGCCTCATTTTTTTGTTCAAGTTTTGTAAGCTCCAGATTTGTTAAGTACGTTTGATAGGAATTTATTAACGTGGTTTCTAAAGCTTTGTTTTGTTGTTCAATCGCAATGTTAGCATTATCAACCTGAAGTTTTGCAATCTTTTCGTTGCGTCTTTGGTTAAATCCGTCAAAGAGATTCAGGCTTGCGGAAAATCCATAATTTATTCCTTTCGTATTCGATTGGGTTACGAATCCCAAACTCGATTCGGTATCGGTAAAATTGTAACCTGTGTTTACTTTCACAGTCGGGTAGCGGTCGGCTTTGACTTGTTTCAATTGCAGTTCGGCAATTTTCTTATTTAAAATCTGAGCTTCCAATTGCGGATTTTGCTTTTCGGCTAATGACTGCAGTTCGGGTAAAAGCAATTTGTCGTCAACAGCAATGTTATCAATAACCTTAAAATCGGTTTTTACATCGCGTGCCAGCATTTGATTCAGTAAGGTTTTGGTGTTGGCATACAATTCTTTTTGTTTTAGCAAAGCAGTTGTGTCTGTATTCAAATCGACCTGGGCATTCAGCACTTCAAGCTTAGATGCCTTTCCAATCGTAAACCGGTTTTGAGCCAAAGTCAATCGTTGGTTTGAAATCACAATTGTGCTATCCAAAGCAGCAAGCTGTTGCTGTTGCTGAACCAAGTCATAATAGGTCGAGGTAACATCACTGATTTTGGTCACAACGGTAAGTTTCAGATTAGCTTCTCCTAATTTCTGCAATGCCTTTAACTGATCGTATTTGGCAAACATCTTAAAGCCGTCAAAAACAGTCCAGTCTAATCCAACACCATACGTAAGGCTGTTGTTTTTGGCATTGTTAAGTTGATTTACCGTTCCGTCAGACTTTGTTTGTTTTGTATTAAGAACGCTGTTATTGTCCACAACATTCGCAGCAACCTTAGGAAGCATACCGGCATTTCCGGCAGAAACATTTGTCTTGTCAATGTTTAAATCGTTTTTGGAAATCCTTATTTCATAGTTGTTTTCCAAGGCAATCTTCACGGCATCTTCAAGCATCAATACTTCCTGAGCATGAACGATTGATGTGAGGACTAAAAGAATGATAATATAAATTGATTTCAATTTCATTTTTCTAAGGCTTCAAGATTATCAAATTCAGGCCGGTGCTTTTTTGCTCTCGACCATAGCAAATAGATTGACGGAATTACGAACAATGTCAATACCAAAGAGAAAATCGTTCCGCCAACGATTACAACTCCCATCCCGATTCTACTCGTTGCGGCAGCGCCAAGTGACAAAGCAATGGGCAATGCTCCAAGTGCAATGGCCAGACTCGTCATCAAAATAGGGCGTAACCTCGCTTCGGCAGAATGCAGGATCGCTTCCTGTTTCGACATTCCCTGTTCACGAAGTTGGTTTGCAAATTCAACAATCAGGATTCCGTTCTTCGTTACCAGTCCGATAAGCATAACGGTTCCAATCTGGCTGAAGATATTCCATGTCTGCCCGAATAACCAAAGTGAGAACAATGCTCCGGCAACGGCAAGCGGTACGGTTAGGATGATGATGAACGGGTCGATAAAACTTTCAAATTGTGCGGCAAGGATTAAGTAAATCAATAGCAAGGCTAATCCAAACGCAAAAGCGGTATTCGAGCTACTTTCGACAAAATCCCTCGATTCGCCCCCTAAATCGGTTGTAAAACTGCTGTCTAAAACTTTGGCTTTGATTTCATCCATAGCTTCAATTCCGTCACTGATACTTTTTCCCGGAGCCAATCCGGCAGAAACAGTCGCCGACATGTACCGGTTGTTGTGATACAATTGTGGTGGGTTGCTTTCTTCATCAACCTTTACTACATTATCCATCTGAATGAGTTGTCCTTTGTCGTTTTTGACAAACATCGAAGTTAAATCCAAAGGCTCGTCGCGGTCTTTTTCATCAAACTGACCAATAACCTGATACTGTTTTCCGTTTCGCATAAAGTAACCAAAACGTTGTCCACTCAAAGACAATTGCAAAGTTTGTGCAACATCCAGAACAGAAATACCAAGGCTTTCGGCTTTCTCACGGTCGATGGTAACATTCAATTCGGGTTTGTTGAATTTCAGGTTGACATCAACATTGGAAAACGTTTCATTCTGATTTGCCAAATCCATGAATTGTGGAATCTTCTCACGCAGCTTTTCAAAATTTGGAGCCTGAATGATATACTGAATCGGCAGGCCGCCTTTTTTATTTACTGCAATTGTCGGCTGCTCAGAAATAGTCACTTTAGCCTGAGAATATTTCTTGGTCCATTTGGTCAAATCTTCCGCGATTTCCTTTTGGCTTCTTTTTCGGTCTTCAGGATCTTTCAAAGCAAGACGAACCCTTCCGCTGTTTACGGTAGCATTCCCCAAACCGGGAGCAGTTACAATCAGCGCAATTTTTTTCTCGGGAATCGAGTCGTCAATCATCTTTGATAAATCCTGCATAAATCGGTCGGTATAATCATAAGTGGCACCTTCCGGAGTAGTGATTCCGCCGATAATAAGATTTCGATCATCATAAGGAGCCGTTTCCTTCGGAAGAATTTTAAAAAACAAAACAATCAATCCAATACAGACTATGATGATTGGAAAACTGATCCATTTTCGGGCAATAAATTTCTCAAGAGAAGCTGCATAACCTTTATTCAGGCTCTCAAAATAAGGCTCGGTGAAAGTGTAGAATTTGGTTTTCTTTTGCTCGCCGCCTTTCATCAGATAGGCGTTCAGCATTGGTGTAAGCGTAAGCGATACAAAAG
>DBIH01000201.1 GCA_002296885.1 Flavobacterium sp. UBA807
ATAAATTCCACCATGTCCGGCTGCTTTTAGATTAGCTTTTATGGTTTTGACTTCTTTTCTGAGAGCTTTTCTGTCAGCTGAAGTCAACTCGGATTTATCCATGTTTTTAATTTCTTCTAATCGATCATACATTACTTGAACTTCCGCAGGAACTTCTGTTCCTTTTGGGGCTAATGGAGAACTTGTTGTTTCCGGATTTGCTGTATTTGCCAACATTGCAGTTGGAAAAAAGGTTAACGATAAAATGATTATCATTAAGCTAAGTGTTACTTTTTTCATTTTTATTTAATTTAAGTTTGACAAAATTCATATATACTAAAATTGAATATTTAAAGATTAAGATGCATTACATTAAAAGAAGTTTATGTTATGAAATTTACATCTTAAAACTTATTTAGCTGTTGCTTTTTCTTTGGCTTCTTTTTCAGCCTTTTCCTTTTCTTTTTTCTTAAAATAGCCTTTGAGAAGGAAGTTATGTTTGGCAGCCTCCATATTCTCATCCAGTTTTTGAGTACTACTTTTCATATTCACAATTGTCTGGTCAATATTTGCCGCCAATTTTTTGTCTTGAATGAGTCGCCCTAAAGTTCCTTGTCCGTTATTAATTTTAGAAACTATCCCGGCGACATCTTTAGAAGCTAATGCGGCATTATCAATGGTTGCTTTCAGGCTTCTCATAATATCGTCTGTTTCAATTGGTTCAACTGTTGCTATGAATTGCCCTGGTTTTACAATTTTGTCCAATTGGTTTCCTTGTGAAATGACAACTACCTTATCACCGATAATTCCTTCGGATCCAATGCTTGCCCGACTGTCCGTTTTTATAAATTTTTGGACTTCTTCCTTTATCAGCATCTCAACTTTTACAGTTGAATCATTGCTGATTATAATCTTATCAACCGTTCCTACGTTTATTCCTGAAAAGCGGATTGAGTTTCCAACCTGAAGACCACTAACATTCTTAAAATTAGCTTTTAAGGTGAAAACCGGATTGAAAAGGTTTTTTTGTTTCCCGATTATGAAAATTCCGAGTACAAATAATAAAATGCCTGTGATTACAAATATTCCCAAGCGAAATTTAAATGCTGATGTATGAGTTTCCATGACACAAAATTTATTGGTGTTATTTTGATTTGAAAAAAGATTGAACCAATTTGTCTTTTGACTTTTCAAAATCGGCCAGAGTCCCTTCCATATATACTTTGCCTTCATAAAGCATTACGATTCGATTGGCAACCGCTCTTACACATTCGATGTCGTGTGTTATGATTATGGAAGACGTTTTGTATTTTTTCTGAATATGATTAATCAAAAAGCTTATTTCATCTGAAGTCACAGGGTCCAAACCAGTTGTGGGTTCATCATATAACATTATCGAGGGATCAACAATTATTGTTCGCGCCAGGCTTACTCTTTTTCTCATTCCGCCTGAAAGTTCCGAAGGCATTTTGTCGATTGCATCCGGAAGACCAACATTTTCGAGTGCTTCAATGACTTTTTGATTTATTTGTTTCTGACTTAAATCTTTTTTTATTCTCCTTAACGGAAAGGTCAGATTTTCTCTCACGGTCATCGAATCATATAAAGCACCACTCTGAAAAAGAAACCCGATTTTTTTCCTTGTATTATTTAACTCTTCTGATTTTAAGCTATTTATTTCTTCTCCATCTACATTAATTTTGCCTTCATCAGCATCCAATAAACGAACAATACATTTTATCAGTACCGATTTTCCTGTGCCTGATTTTCCGAGTACAACTAAATTTTCTCCTTTATAGAGCTTTAATGAAACATCTTTCAGAACTTCATGCTTTCCAAAATGTTTTTTTAAATTATCTATCTGAATAATTGCTTCTTTCATAATAAATCGGTTATTTGAACAGCAATCAAATCCACAATAATAACTAAGAGCGAAGCGGTAACTACTGATGAATTCGCAGCTTTACCAACACTTTCAGTTCCATTACCTGCATAAAACCCTTTGTAGCATCCTACCAAACCAATTACAGCACCAAAAAAGAACGATTTGATAACAGCCGGGATGAAATCCATAAAATCAACATCACCAAAAGCCTGTGAAATAAACAGAATAAAACTAATATCTCCTTTTATGTTTGAGGCAACCCAACTTCCCAAAACTCCTAAAATATCAGCATACAAAGCTAAGAGTGGAATCATCAGGGTTGTTGCCAAAACTCGAGGCACAATTAAAAAACGCACAGGATTCGTTGATGAAACTTCCATGGCGTCAATTTGTTCGGTAACCCGCATCGAACCTAATTCGGCACCAATACCTGAGCCAACTTTTCCTGCGCAGATTAATGCTGTAATCACAGGTCCCATCTCCCTGATAATTGAAATAGCTACCATTCCGGGCAACATGTTTACTGCTCCAAAGTTTACCAACACCGGTCGCGATTGAATAGTTAATACCAATCCGATTACAATTCCGGTTACAGAAATTAACCCTAATGACTTATTCCCAACAATAAAACATTGCTTTAAAAACTCATTGAATTCGAATTCTTTTGAAAAAGTATTTTTTATGACTTTTACAATAAATAGCGTTACATCACCAACATCATTGAAAAGTTCCATTTTAGACGATAAGTCTGGATCGCTTGGACGAATTGTCTTTTTAGGAGTAATAGATAAAGTTTTCATCATTTGTAAATCAACTAAATAAGCTTAACAAAGATGAAATTATTTGTGATTAAAAGCCTTACAGGAATTATGCTAAAAGTTGTATAATTTACATTACATAATTGAAAATTGAGAATTAGAATAATATGTAAAAAAAATCAAGAAATAATAATCCATATAACCCATTTAATAATTGGTTTGAATAATTGATATTTTTTTAGTTAAATTTACTTTTATCTGTCAACCAATAAAATATCACATTCTATGAAGCATAAAATCTCAGTTTCCTTAACTGTTTTTTGTTTTCTATTTTTTAATACGATACAATCACAAGAAAAAAAATCTGGTGAAAAGTATTTTCAAATTTCGCCACGAATAGGTATTGATTTCCCAACTTATGATAATAATACGCCGTTTATAAACTACAAAAGCGGTTTAGAATTTGGTATATCAGTTGACCACTACTGGAATTGGTTTGGACTGGGTGCCGATTTCGATTACATCAAAAATAGTCCGGAAAGTTCCTATGCGACTAAAAACCTTATAAACAGCGGTGCTGTGCCATTGACAAGTTTTGCATTGATTGAAGATAATATTACAAGGATGTTTTATGGAATTGGGCCAGATTACAGATACTCTTCCAAATCTAAAAGGTTTGTCATTGAGCTTAACACAAGAGCCGGTCTTGGTTCAGTTAAAGGCGGAAAGACACAACTAAATGAAACTACAACTGCAGATAATCAATTGTTGAATTATCACGCAGGTTATGATGATAAAAATATTTTTTCTGTCAAAGGGCAAGTTCGCTTCACATACTTTTTTAAACCTAATTTCGGATTACAAATAGGAGCATATTATCTAAGGCATTTTGATGCTGTTGAAAATGTAGACACCAATTTAGGTTTTGCCGCAGCATATCAATCTGTTGAAATTAATCCAACTACAAATGAAAATGTGCTTACAGCTGATAATATTAATAAAAGGGAAGATGCTTGTCATTGCGATATAAGTTCAGTTGGCGTTTTTGTTGGGTTGTCTTTAAAGATTCCGACCGCTAAAACCATAAAACAAGATGATTGTATTCAACATGGGCTGACAATAACAGCTAAAGATAAATTTACCAAAGAGATTTTACCCGATACCGATGTCGTAATAAAAAACGCAAAGGGAGAAATCATAAAATCGGGTAAGACTAACAGTTTTGGTGCTGTTGTTTTTGAAAATGTAGTGCCAGATGATTACACTATTGAAGGCTTACTTAATAGTGTAAAACTTGAGCCAACTCTGGCAAAGAAATCTGAATTCAAACCCAATAAAACAATTCAGAAAGAAATCATATATAGCGATTTGAATTTAATCTTAAAAGGAACTGCCGTAGTTTGCAATACTAAAAAACCAATCAGTAATGTTATTGTTACGCTGAAAAATCAAGCTGGAACTGAAGAAAAGACAACGGTTACCGATTCTTTAGGGCAATTCACATTTCCAATTCAGCCAAAATCAAAATACCTGATTTATGGAAAAAAAGAAAACTATTTTTCTCAAACCGAAACGGTAACCTCTGAAGAATATGACCGTAATGTAACATTATTTGTTAAGGTAAAACTTTGCCTTGAAGAAGCAGATTGCGGAAAAGCCATTACCTTAAAAAATATTTTATATGATTTAGATAAATATTTTATCCGTGAAGAGTCTAAAAAGGAACTGAACAGGCTGGTTCAGTTTATGGTTGATAATCCCGGAGTAAAAGTAGAAGTTTCATCGCATACCGATTCAAGAGCATCTTTTGAGTACAATCAGGTCTTGTCGCAAAACAGGGCAAATGCGGCTGTTGATTATTTAGTCTCTCAGGGAATTGATAGGAGTCGTCTGAAAGGAGTGGGCTATGGCGAAACAAAATTATTGAATGAATGCGCCGATGGTGTTAACTGCACAGAAGAACAACATCAACTGAACAGAAGAACTGAAATGAAAGTGATTTGTCCGGAAAAAAAGAATAATTAATCCTGAAAGCAATGACAAAACAAAGAAAACTTAACGATATCCTGGTTATTACAATTTTGATTCTGCTTATTGGAGTTTTTTCATGCAGCGATAATAAAGAATGCGGATATGTTTCTGACCCTAATATTATTCCGATTGGATGCACATTGCAATCAGAATTAAACCTCACAACCGGAACGGATGTTAATGGTAATTTGATAGCTCCGGGAATGGGGGTTATCGATCCTTACTGGAAGCTTCTAAATAATCCTCCACTAATAATGTGTGAAGGCAGTGTCGAAGCAGCTACAATCAATGGTAGCGCTTACGCCATTAACTTTGGTAACTTTGGCCCAGATCAATGGGTTAATCAAATAGGAGCTACAACATTGGCCCCGGTTGATATTGGAACCGAAGGTAGTTTTGGATGTAATAACGCCATGAATTCGGAAGGTAAAATTGTTCCTTATGTTTTTGAGCGCTCTTTCTGTGTGTTAAATGACACTCATATTAACTTTAGCTTTCTTGGAAAAGGCGATGATCAGATTTATTATCAATTAATAAATAACGATAATAATACTGTAATTAATACAAGTGATTCTTATACCTATTATCAAGATCCATTAACATGGACTGGCAATGATATTGCACTGAATGCGGGAAGTTACAGCGTAAGGGCTTATCTGGCGAATGTTAACAGTGTAGTTTTGGGATTTACATTACTTGGGACTTTAACTACTACAAATGGGGATAAATCGATATCTAATAATAATGAAGGTTGTTGTGAGAACAATACAATCAGTGTTTTGAATGTGATTGACGGCAACTGTAATAATGCTTTTGACGGTTTTGACAGTTTAGGGCAAAATTGGACATTCAAAGTTTTAAATAGCGGAAATGTTGTTGTCAGAACCGGAACAACGGATGTAAACGGAAATATTTTCTTTTCTGGAATCCCAAACGGAACCTATACAGTTCAAATTGTAACACAGACTGGCTATACATCAACGACAACTTCGGCTACAGTTGTTTTATCCAACAATATTGTAAAAATTGTTAACTTTTTTAATTGCCCAATTTAGTCTGTAAATTCCTTATCCTCGAACTTTGGCTTTACGATAGTGATTCCTTTCTGCAGCAATAAGTTATTGGGAAAGGTTATGCGTTCGCCCTGTGAAGTTTTGAGATAAACATGAAAGGCTTTGATGTCTTCTATTTCAGCCTGTATTGGAAAGTCTTTGTCGTGAACCTGAATAACATCTCCAATCCTGAAAGGGAAAAAGAAAAATAGAATAATGCCCGAAGTAATGTTGCTCAGAATTGACCATTGCGCAAACATAGCTACACCAACAACCGTAGTCACAGATGAAAGCGTAAAGAAAATATCTTTTTTCTGGACACCCCAAATAACAATGATGCAAACCACTGCGAGTATATTGATTAATATATGAATGTATTTGATGACCAAATTAGTACGGTGCTCCATTATGGAAGATAATTTGGCGTAACGTCGGATGAATTTTGCGGTAATAATTCTAAGGAAAATGACAATTGCCAAAAGGATTCCTGTGGCAATGACTTCTTTGGTCGGGTTTGAAAAAAAAGGCATCATCTTTTATATAAAATTACTTGTCAATGGTTTCATCAGCTTTATCTTCAGTTGCATTTTCTTTATTGGGCACAACTTCTACCGTTGATGTTGGTTGTAAAATTTCAGTAGTGAATTCTGCGGTTGCTGTATGAACATATTTGTAACTTGGAAATTTAATTTTATGCCATTCAGTAGTTTTTGGCAAATCATCACCAAATAAATAACCCCATGGTTCAAGCGTGTCTATGCGGTCAAAGATTACTTTTAGGATGGCTATAACCGGAATTGCCAGAAACATTCCCGTAATGCCCCCCAACACATT
>DBIH01000009.1 GCA_002296885.1 Flavobacterium sp. UBA807
CGTTGCACGTCTTCATGCCCGGCAAATCAAACCGGCAAAAAACTCTCGCCTCGTAAAATCATGATGGATACGCGTGACCGATTAGAAGAAGTAGGAAGGAATATTGATGCTAACAAAGGTACTTTTGTACCTGATAATAAATCGTTGCTGAATGATTACATCACTCCCGAAGAACTTTGGGCATGTACCTCATGCAACGCCTGTGTTGAAGAATGTCCAGTAAATATCAGTCCGTTATCAATTATCATGGATATGAGAAGATACCTGGTAATGGAACAAAGTGCTGCACCTCAGTCGCTCAATGCGATGATGACTAACATTGAAAATAATGGAGCGCCATGGCAGTACAGCCAACAGGACCGATTAAACTGGAAAAACGAAAATTAAATAAACTAAAAACAAATGACCATATATGTGAGGCTTGGGAATTTGTCAAATGAATGTGAAACAATAAAAAAGTAAAAAATGAAAGCGGAAGACATTGACAAAAGTTTGCAAAGTGTTACCCAAAACGGACAACATTTAAGCCCGATTTTGCCAAAAGGAATCAAGAATTATCTAATCGATATCGACGGAACCATCTGTGATGACATTCCAAATGAAGAGCCGGAAAGAATGCTGACAGCAGAGGTTTATCCTGACGCGTTGGCAACTTTGAATAAATGGTATGATGAAGGTCACATTATATTCTTCTTTACTTCAAGAACGGAAGCTCACAGGGAATACACTGAAATCTGGTTGAAAAAACACGGATTCAAATACCACGGAATCCTATTCGGAAAACCTCGTGGAGGGAACTATCACTGGATTGATAATCACTTGGTGAAAGCTACCCGTTACAGAGGTAAGTTTACCAATTTGGTAGAAAAAGAAGTAACCATTCAGGTGTTCGATGACGAGCACCATGATTAATATCAAATATTAGATATTAAATTTTAAATATTTAATATCTAATATCTTAAATCTAAAATTATATGTCAGAAGTGTTACATGTGCCAACAATGGCAGAAATGATGGCTCAAGGCAAACAACCCGAAGTATTATTTTGGGTGGGATGTGCCGGTAGTTTTGATGACAGGGCAAAGAAAATCACCAAAGCATTTGTGCGTATCTTAAATCGTGCAAATGTCGAGTTTGCTGTTTTGGGAACCGAAGAAAGTTGCACCGGTGATCCTGCAAAACGTGCAGGAAATGAATTCTTGTTTCAAATGCAGGCGATGATGAATATTGAAGTGCTGAATGCCTATGAAGCCAAGAAAATTGTTACTGCCTGCCCGCATTGCTTTAACACACTGAAAAATGAGTATCCGGAATTGGGAGGAAAATATGAAGTTGTTCATCACACCGAATTCCTAAAATCATTGCTTGATAACGGGCGCCTAACTATTGAAGGCGGACACTTCAAAGGAAAAAGAATTACGTTTCACGATCCATGTTATCTGGGAAGAGCGAATAACGTTTATGAAGCACCAAGGGATTTAATACAGAAACTTGATGCCGAACTGGTTGAAATGAAACGCTCTCGCGCCAATGGCTTATGCTGTGGTGCCGGAGGAGCTCAAATGTTCAAGGAGCCTGAAGCTGGAAATAAAGACATCAATGTTGAAAGAACCGAAGATGCCTTGGAAACCCAACCTGAAATCATTGCTGCCGGATGTCCATTCTGCAATACAATGATGACCGATGGTGTAAAAGCTAAAGAAAAAGAAGCTGAAATCAAGGTAATGGATGTCGCTGAATTAATAGCCAACGCTCAGGATTTATAACAGTTGCAGAAACCTGAGTTTTTCTCTATTCACAAAAAAGAAGCCTACAAATACTAAAACAGATTTCCTTCCGTTTTATGGTGGTAAGAATACTTGTTTTGGATTTGCTTCACAATTTTAAAAACCGATAAATCATAAAATGAAAAAAATCACATTTACAACGTTATTATTACTGGTATTCATAAATACAAATGCTCAGGATATTTTAGAAACTGTTACAAAGGAAGTTTGTTCTTGTATTGAGAGCAAAAAAGAAAGCATGAAAGGGTTGCCTCAAAACCAGCTTCAGACCCAATTGGGCTTATGCATGCTTGCCAGTTATAATAATCACGAGAGTGTTGTAAAAGCAAAATATGGTGATGTTATGGCTGATGAAAAAAATATGGAAAAATTCGCCGAAGCTATCGGAATGAAAATGGTTACGATCTGCCCGGAAACATTGATGTCTATTGCAGGTGCAATGGGTGAAGGTGGAGAGGATACGGCAACGGCTGCAGAAGTTAAGTCTGTTGAAGGGACAATTACCGAAATCAAAAACGATCAATTCACCACGATTTCAGTGAAAGATAAAAATTCAAGAATGTATACTTTTTTGGTGTTGAACTACTTTGATACTTCAAGTTTGATTATCGGAAACGAACTTAATAAAAACAACTCAGTAATAATTAAATATTCTGAAGTGGAATTGTATGATAACAAAGCAAAGGAATTTCGTTTTTACAAAGTAATCTCAGGAATCGAAAAAAAATAAATTATGTACGTTCCTTTTGAAAATCTACCCGAAAACTCCAGAATTTGGATTTATCCATCCAACCGAAAATTTTCTGATGAAGAACTGACTGAAATCGAAAATGATTTAAAAGCATTTATCGAAAACTGGTCGGCTCACGGAACAGGTCTGGAAGCTTCATACCTTTTGAAATACAATCGATTCATCATTATCGCTGTTAATCAGGAAGTGCAGCAGGCAACGGGTTGTTCTATTGATTCTTCGGTTGCATTTATCCAAAATCTTGAGCAAAAATATAAAGTTGATTTATTGGATAAGATGAATGTGACTTTTAAAAACGGAGAACATATCGCACACAAATCACTAATCGATTTCAAGCGAATGGCCAAAGAAAAAGCGGTTACAGCCAATACAATTGTCTTTAATAATTTGGTAAATAGTATTGAAGAATTCAACGAAAGCTGGGAAGTTCCGGCTGGTGAGAGCTGGCACAGTCGTTTCTTTTAATTCATTTTTATGAAAGGTTTTTTCTTCAAAATAGGCTTATTTGCAGCATTACTGTTTTTGGTAACGAATTGTTCGTCAACCAAAGCGGTGAAGTCAGTACCTGTAGATATAGGAAGACCTGATCTTCCGGGCGAGCCACAAGAAGAAATTCCCATTAATGAAGAAGTTTACATTCAACGCAATAAGGCTGACCGAAAAAACTTTTTCCCTGAAACGGAAATGGAAACCCGTTGGGTTGATAGTGTTTATAATCAATTGTCTTTTGATGAAAAAGTGGGGCAGTTATTCATGGTGGCCGCCTATTCCAACAAAGATGCCACACATATTGCCGATGTCGAGAAACTGGTCACCGAGAATAAAGTAGGCGGATTAATTTTCTTTCAGGGCGGACCAATGCGCCAGGCAAGGCTAACCAACAGATATCAATCACTTGCTAAAGTACCTTTGTTTATTGGGATTGATGCCGAATGGGGATTGAGCATGCGTATCGATTCTACTTTCCGTTATCCGTTCAACATGACTTTGGGCGCCATCAGGGATTTGAAACTGATTGAGAAAGTCGGAACGAGTATGGCTCAGGAAAGCAAACGAATGGGAATCCATTTCAATTTTGCTCCAGTTTTGGATATCAATACCAATCCAAAAAATCCAATCATTGGCTATCGTTCTTTTGGTGAAAATAAAGTCAATGTAACTGAGCATGCCTTAGCTTTGATGAAAGGTGTACAGAGTCAAGGTATATTTTCTACCGGAAAACATTTTCCGGGACACGGCGATACCGCAACCGATTCACACTTGGCATTACCTGTTGTAAAAGCTTCTTTAGATCATTTAGAAAAAATTGAACTCTATCCCTACAAACGAATGTTTGATGAAGGTCTGGTTTCTGTAATGGTCGCGCATTTAAATGTGCCGAGTTTGGAACCAAGAGTAGGTTATCCGACTTCGGTTTCTCCAAGAGTAGTTACAGATTTGCTACGGGGTGAATTAGGTTTTGACGGACTGATTTTTACCGACGCTTTAAATATGAAAGGTGCGGCCAATTTCAGAAGCCCTGGCGAACTTGACCTTGAAGCGTTCCTTGCCGGAAATGACATTCTGCTTTTTCCTGAAAATGTTTCATTGGCTGAAGAAAAAATCTGTGTGGCGTATCAGGACGGAATTATTTCTGAAGACCGGTTAGCCCAATCAGTGAAGAAGATTTTGCATTATAAATACAAAGCAGGTTTGAATAAATACAAACCTATTGAAGGCATCAACCTGCATAATGATTTGAATCCGATATCAGATTTGTCGCTGCAGTATGAATTGTATGAAAATGCGGTTACTGTTGTAAAAAATGACGGAAACATTCTACCGATTAAGAATCTGAATCAAAAAATTGCTTACGTAAAACTGGGCGATGACAACAATAGTTCTTTTGTAAGTACGTTAAAAAAATATACAGAAGTTACCGAAGTTCCGATGACTAATATCGATACACTGATGACGAAACTTAATGATTACGAAACGGTAATCATCGGTTATCACAAATCGGATAAATCCTGGTGGAAATCTCCTGAATTGACAGTTTCCGAAATGCAGATGATTGATTCCATCGCTTCTAAAAAGAAAGTTATCCTAGATTGCTTTGCAAAACCTTATGCATTGTCAAGAATACTAAATTTTGATGAACTGCCTGGCGTAATTATTTCCTATCAGAATGGAGATGTTGCACAGGAAGTTTCGGCCGAATTGATTTTTGGTGCTGTTGATGCCAAAGGATTGCTTCCGGTTTCCATCAATAATAATTTGAAAGCTGGTTACGGAATTACGACGCAAAAACTCAATCGTTTAGGGTTTTCCACACCTGAAAGTGTTGGAATGAGCTCCGAAAAACTGAAGCAGATTGAAACCTATGCCCAAAAAGCCATTGACGGTAAAATGGCTCCGGGAATGCAGATTCTCGTTGCCCGAAAGGGAAAAATCATTTACCAGAAATCATTTGGAAAACAAACTTATGAAGGAGATGTTAAAGTTAAAAACACCGATTTGTATGATGTCGCTTCTGTAACCAAAATGGTAGCTACATTACCAAATGTAATGAAAGTTTATGACCAGAAGAAAGTCACCCTCGAAACCACTTTGGGCGAAATGCTACCGATGTTCAAAGGTTCCAATAAACAAAATATAACGTTTAAGGAATTGCTTTCTCATTATGGAAGAATGCAGGCATGGATTCCGTTCTATAAAGCGACGCTTGATTCAGCAAAAATGCCTTTAGATAAATATTACAAAAAAGTCTACACCGAAGGATTTACCAAACGCGTTTCTGATAGTTTGTATCTGCGCGATGATTATCACGATACGATTATGCAAAAAATTATCAAGAGTCCTTTGATTGATAAAAAAGAATATCGTTACAGCGATTTCACATTCATCATTCTAAAACAATATTTAGAAAAAGTAATGGGAAGGCATCTGGATGAACTGGCTACTGAGAATTTCTATAAGTCTCTCGGTATGAATAATACTTTGTACAATCCATTGACTAAGTTTGACAAAAGCAGAATTGCTCCAACTGAAATTGATACGTATTTCCGTCATACAACGATTCAGGGATATGTTCACGATATGGAAGCAGCCATGGAAGACGGTGTTGGCGGGCATGCCGGGATTTTCTCCAATGCCATAGACATAGCCAAAATGATGCAGATGTATCTGCAAAAAGGAAATTATGGTGGCATACAATATTTTTCAGAAGCAACTTTTAATGATTTTAATACCTGTTGGTTTTGTGCCGAAGGCAATCGTCGCGGTTTAGGATTTGACAAACCACAATTAAGCGGTGGCGGACCAACCTGTGGCTGTGTTTCGATGTCGAGTTTTGGTCATACCGGCTTTACAGGAACAATGGCTTGGGCTGATCCGGCAACACAAATCGTATATGTTTTCCTGTCTAACAGGACTTATCCTGATTCTAATTTACCTAATGCACTTTCGAAAGAAAACATTCGCGAAGATATTCAACGTGTGATTCAGGAGGCAATTATTGATAAATAATCTTTAACGCTTTTTTAGATTTTATAGTTGCAATTTTCCTTAAATTCGTGTTACTAAAAACATTTGATATTAAGAGGAGGAAGTCCAGTAGACTTCAGGTATACGAACTTTAGTTCGTTTCCTTATGTCAATTTAAAATATAACATGAAAATAGCCATTGTATGTTACCCAACCTTTGGAGGTAGTGGAGTAGTAGCAACAGAATTAGGACTGGAACTTGCACATCGCGGTCACGAAATCCATTTCATTACCTATCGTCAGCCCGTACGTCTTGCACTTTTAAACTCAAATGTGCATTACCATGAAGTTAATGTACCCGAATATCCTTTGTTCCATTATCAGCCTTATGAATTGGCATTGTCCAGTAAATTGGTTGATATGGTCAAGCTTTATAAAATAGAATTGTTGCATGTACATTATGCGATTCCACACGCTTACGCGGGTTATATGGCAAAGCAGATGTTGAAAAGTGAAGGCATTTCAATTCCTATGGTAACAACACTTCACGGTACTGATATTACGCTGGTTGGAAATCATCCGGTATATAAACCTGCAGTAACTTTCAGCATTAATAAATCGGATATAGTGACATCAGTTTCCCAAAGTTTGAAAGATGATACTTTGCGTCTTTTCAATATCAAAAAGGAAATTCATGTGATTCCGAATTTTATAGAGTTGGAGAAAACACGAAACGAAAGCCAGATTTCCTGTAACCGATCGGTGATGGCAAAAAAAGAAGAGCGGATTGTAACGCATATCAGTAACTTCAGAAGAGTAAAACGCATTCCAGACATCATTAAAATCTTTCATAAAATACAAGAAAAAATTCCGGCCAAATTAATGATGGTAGGCGATGGTCCGGAAAAACCAAAAGCAGAGCAATTGTGTGCAGAACTTGGTATAGAAGACAAAGTAATTTTCTTTGGAAACAGCCATGAAATCGATCAGATTTTGTCTTATACCGATTTGTTTTTATTGCCATCAGAAACCGAAAGCTTTGGTTTAGCAGCACTTGAAGCGATGGCATGGAGTGTTCCCGTTATTTCTACCAATTCAGGCGGTTTGCCCGAAGTTAATTTTGATGGTATTTCGGGTTACCTGAGCAATGTTGGCGATGTTGATAGCATGGCTGAAAAAGCATTGAGAATTTTATCTGACGATACGGTTTTGAAACAATTTAAAGAAAATGCCTTAAATACAGCAAAACAGTTTGACATTAAAAATATTTTGCCACTTTATGAAAAATTGTATCATCAGGCTCTAAATAAATCAAAATGAGAAAATACCTTTTTACCTTAATAATTGTGGCGCTCTATTCCTGTTCGTCCAATAAAACAGTTGACAGACCTCTTTATGAAATACTTACCGTCAATAATGATGGTGGCGCTAATATTAAATTCTATGAAATCCTTACCGAAGCTAAAGAAATTAGAATGCTTCTTGGTGATGAAACATTGAGAAAAAAAATTAAAGAATCAGACATCAACAATAGCAGTTTTGTCATACTTAACACAGGACCAACAAAAGAAAGTTATAATAGGATGAAGATTGAAAAAGTAGTTGAAACTGCCAATCAAATTGAAATCTATGTTAAAGACACGCAAAAAAACATTGAGACCAATATGGCTGACGAAAACACACAATATCCTTATACCATTTTGAAAGTCAATTCGAAAAAACCAATTGTCATTAAATAAAAAAGCGTCCCGAGAATAGGGACGCTTTTTTTATAATTTTTTCAGATTAGAATCGGTAACGAATACCAAGTGCGATATCCGGACCGAAATTATCTTCTCTAAATCGGTTACCGTCGTTATTGTTTAAATACAATTCAGGTCTGAAGTCTAATGATAGTTGAATTGGAGCTTCCTGAAAGTTATACTCAATTCCGATGTCTCCGGCAGCTAAAATGATTGTACCACTATCGCTAACACCGCCTTTGTCATAACTCCAGCTTCCAATTCCGCCACCAACTCCGGCATACCAATTAAAGCCTTTGTCAATATCCCAAACCCATTGGTATAAACCAACTAACTTAAAGGCATCAACATCATTACTGTTTCTCCATCCCAAATCTAACTCTAAACGATTGTTTTTAGATAAACCTCTTTGGTATGAAACCTCGCCACCAAAACCGTCGTTGTCTCCTAAACGTAACCCTAAAGCGTTCTTTGAAATGTCCTGTGACTGTGCATTAAATGCTAATCCAATTAGCATAAAAGCAGATAAAATGATTTTTTTCATCGTTTGATTTTTTTAATTAGTTCGACAAAGTTGGCAAAAATTGTGCCAACAATGCTTATATAATATGGCAAAATTATTATACAATTTCTGACTAAACTAATCAGTTACTCTTTTTTTCTGAAAAAATGATTGAGGCAATAAGCTGCTGACTTATGTAATCTTCCATTTCAAACAAATCTTCTTCCTCACGTTCAGTATGTTCTTCATAGCGATATAACTTCCATCGACGATTATTATATTCCAATGCTGTTAAATTTTCTACCCAATCACCGGAGTTTAAATACAAAGTGGAGCCATTTTTGTTTTGCTTATGAATGATTTTGGGTTCATGGATATGACCACAAATCACATAATCATATTGCTTTTCTATCGCCAAATCGGTAGCTGTGGTTTCAAAATCAGAAATATGTTTTACCGCCGATTTTACACTGGACTTAATTTTCTTGGAGAATGAATACGGTTCTTTGCCCATTTTTTTCAGGCACCAATTCACAAAACGATTTATCAATATTAAATAATCATAGCCTAATCCGCCCAGTTTTGCTATCCATTTTGAATGTTGAACCGAAGCATCAAAAACATCGCCATGGAATATCCATGCTTTCTTATAATCTAAATCCAGGACCAATTTATCAACGATTGAGAAATTGCCAATGTTAGAATCACT
>DBIH01000092.1 GCA_002296885.1 Flavobacterium sp. UBA807
ATGGAATTAGGATGAGACGATTTAAATCAATTAATTCAAATGATATAGCTTTAGAAATGGCTCGTTACAGGGTTCATAAAATCAGAAGATTTTATACGCATTTATTCATTTATGTTATAGGAGTTTTACTCTATGTAGCCAAAACTTATTTTGGGGCACCTTTTAACTTTTGGCCAATCAGACATATCAATAGTTTATTTATCATGATATGGACATTCATTATCGCCATTCAGGGAATAAAATTATTTTTCAGGGAAAATGTGTTCAATTCCGATTGGGAACAAAGAAAAATGCAAGAATATTTAAATAAGGACAAACAAAATAAATGGGAATAATCATGAATCAGTTTAATGAAGAATATGAAAAATACCTGCAGGCAAAAAAACAGGTTGATGAAATAAAAGGATTTTATATCAATTTGGCATGTTACATTCTTGTAAACTTGTTTTTATTGTGGATTAACTTAAAGTATTCACCAGAGTATTTGTGGTTTTTCTGGCCTTTATTAGGCTGGGGAATAGGGCTGTTCTTTCATGCAATGAAAGCTTTTAATTTTGCACCATTCCTTGGAAAGGACTGGGAAGAGAAGAAACTAAAAGAATTTATGGACAAAGAAAAAAACAGCAAATATGAATAATGTTAATTTTTCTCAGGACGAATTGAAATACCAACAGGCATTAAAACGCGTTAAACGAATTAAGGGATTTTATACGCATTTGATGGTATATATTGTGATTAATGCCGGACTGCTCATCGCTGCTTATGTCAACAAAAACCACGAAGAAAACTTTTGGAGATGGCAAACTTTCAATACCGTTATTTTTTGGGGAATTGGTTTGGTTGCACACGGAATGTCTGTCTTTCTGCCAACAGCAATAATGGGGAAAGACTGGGAAGAAAGAAAAATCAAAGAGTTAATGGATAAAGAAAAACAGAATAAATGGGAATAACCAAATGAACATTATAATCATTGAAGATGAGAAGCCTGCAGCGCGACTGCTTCAGCGTAAAGTTGAAAAACTTGGACTGCACGTAAATCAGATGTTGCATTCTGTTGAAGAATCCATAAATTGGTTCAATTCCAATGCACACCCCGATTTAATTTTTCTTGACATTCAGTTATCCGATGGTTTATCGTTTGAAATTTTCGAAACCATTGAGATTAAAAGCGCTGTGATTTTCACTACAGCGTATGATGAATATGCATTGCGCGCCTTCAAGCTGAATAGCATTGATTATCTTTTGAAACCAATCGATGAAGATGATTTAGAGATTGCCGTGAACAAATTCAAAGCAAGAAATGTAAGCGCATCCAATCTGTCACTTGATTTTGAAATGATAAAGAAAATGCTGGTCAATCCGGTTGACAAAAGCTACAAAAAACGTTTTACTATCAAAATGGGACAACAGCTCAAGATGATAAACATTGAGGAAGTCGAATGTTTTTTTAGCGAAAATAAAGGAACCTATCTGCATACTTTTGACAACCGCGATTATCTTTTAGACACTACACTTGAACAGCTTGAAACCGAACTCGACCCAAAGGATTTTTACCGCATTTCCCGCAAATTCATTATTCCAATGAAGGCCATTAAAGAAATCCAGATGTACAGCAATTCAAGGCTGAAAGTTATTCTGCCAACTTACAAAGAGGATGAGGTTATTGTGGCACGCGAGAGGGTGAATGATTTTAAGGAATGGCTTGGTTAGTAATGTCCGTTAAAGTAATTGTAAAGTTTTGTTAACTAATTCAATCCTTTGGGGTTAAGTCAGTAAATTAGTCGGGCTTAATAATTTCATCATTTGTTATGAAACAAATTTACCTGATAGCTTTCTTTTTAATCCTTACGCAAACTTCAACTGCACAGCAATTAGCGGTTTATGAAAAGTTTGCCGACTTTGAAAAGAATGTTATCAGGAATGATGAAAATGTATATGTAATTAATTTCTGGGCAACTTGGTGCGGACCCTGCGTAAAAGAATTGCCTTTTTTTGAAAAGCTGCATCAGGAAAACAAAAATGTAAAAGTTATCCTTGTCAGCCTAGACAGCGGGAAGGATTTAGAAAAGAAATTAATTCCGTTCATTGCCAAAAAGAAAATCACCACCGAAGTAATTTTGTTAAGCGATAAAGATTACAACACTTGGCTTAATAAAATAGATCAAAACTGGTCGGGCTCCATCCCGGCTACACTACTCATCAGCGGAAGCCGAAAACGATTTGCCGAACACGATTTTGAGAGTTATGCTGAACTCAACGAATATATCAACTCATTTACTAATCAAAATAAATAATCTATTATGAAAGTTATCCCTCTAGTTTTCGTAGCCATCTCTTCTTTTATAATTGGAGAGACCATGATTTCCGATGGTTACCAGCCCGGAGATAAAGCCACTGATTTTAAATTGAAATCAGTTGACGGAAAAAATTACAGTATGTCTGATTACAAAGATGCTAAAGGTTTTATTGTTGTTTTTACCTGTAATACCTGTCCATTTGCGGTTAAATACCAAGACCGTATCAATGCTTTGGCAAAGAAATACAAACCTAAAGGTTATATTTTGCTGGCAATAAATTCTAATGATCCCGAAGTACAGCCCGATGATACTTATGCCAAAATGCAGGCAAAGGCTAAAGCCGAAGGATTTGTATTTCCTTATTTAGTCGACGAAGGACAAAAGATTTATCCGCAGTATGGGGCTACTAAAACACCACACGTATTTTTATTAGATAAAAACCTGATTGTAAAATACATTGGCGCTATTGACGATAACTCAGATGATGCTTCTGCCGTGAAAGAGAAATATCTTGAAAACGCAATCGCATCACTCGAAAGCGGAAAAGATCCCTCACCGTCAGTTACCAAAGCTATTGGCTGTTCGATAAAAGCACGGAAAAAAGCATAAACAAAAGTCCCGATTTTATCGGGACTTTTTATTTAGAAAGTCTATGTAATGTGTAAGTCATTGCAGTCAAGAGAAAGAAAGCCGTAATCTGATGAATCAATCCCAGCCAAAGTGGTACACTATATAATAATGTAAATACACCCAGAGTAAATTGTAAAAATACAATTAGCACTAAAGCATTCAATCCGTTTTGTTGTTGGGCAGAAAGTGTATATTTTTTGCTTTTGAAGTATAAAAACAAAATCAAGCCAACTACTACATAAGCCATCGTTCTGTGTACAAACTGCACACCGCTTTTGCCTTCGGTAAATCGGGCTAACCAAGTGTCTTTTTCCAATATAATACTTTCGTGAAAGAATTCGCCGTCGCTCATAAGTGGCCAGTGGTTGTGGATTAAACCTGCATTTAATCCGGCAACAAATCCACCATAAATAATCTGGATCAATAAAAACACTAATGTAATTCGAGCTAATTTTTTTAACTCAATCACGACAAATTTTTTCTCAGGATAAATCAAATCCAACGCAACCCAAAGCGTATAAGCAAAAGTTATAAAAGCAAATGTCAGGTGCAATGACAATCTGAAATGACTCACATCGGGATTGTCAACCAAACCACTTTTTACCATAAACCAACCAAAGAACCCCTGCAAAGCACCCATTCCGAGAAGGATGTAGCATTTTTTTAAAGTCTCTTTGTCGATTCTTTTCTTTATCAGAAAGTAGAAAAAAGGAATTAGAAATACTAATCCGATAATTCTTCCGATAAAGCGGTGGAACCATTCCCAGAAATAAATAAACTTATAATCAGAAAGCTGGAAATCGTTGTGGATATTGATTTTCTGATATTCAGGGAATTTCTTGTATTCGCTGAAAGCCTCCTCCCATTTTGCTTCGGTCAACGGAGGCAAGGTATCGGTTACCAAATGCCAGTCGGTCATTGATAAACCCGAATTGGTCAGTCGCGTAATTCCGCCAACCACAACCATTAAAAACACTAAAACACAACCTGAGAGCAGCCAGTAAATAACAGCTTTATCTTTTTTCATAACTATTTTTTTTGCCACGAATAGACGAATATTTTTTAATTCAATTTATCAAATAAAATATTCTTTTAATTTGGCTATTTTTCAAATTTAAAATTATTCTAAAGCATCGAAACACACAAATACTCGTGTATTCGTGGCTAAATTTTCTTCAATCCCATTTTGTTAGCTTTCGCCAAAACAAATTCATACGCCGCCTGATATTCATTCGGAATTTCACCTTCAAGAATCGCTTCTTTTACAGCTTCTTTTAAAATGCCAATTTCACGTGACGGCTGGAGATTGAAGATTTTCATAATCTCTTCGCCTGTAATTGGTGGCTGAAAATTACGCACTCTGTCCCGTTCTTCAACTTCCACAATTTTCTGACGGACAATATCAAAGTTGGCATGGTATTTTTTAAACTTCGCCGGATTTTTGGTCGTAATATCCGCTTCGCAAAGTGTCATCAGATTATCCACATCTTCTCCTGCATCAAATACCAATCGGCGCACTGCTGAATCGGTAACAATATCTTCCGAAAGCACAATTGGGCGTGAACTCAGCATCACCATTTTTGCAACAAATTTCATCTTTTGATTCAGTGGCATGTGTAATCTCTCAAAGATTTTCTTCACCATTTTTCCACCAAGAAATTCGTGTCCGTGGAATGTCCAGCCTTGTTTTTTATTGAATTTTTTTGTTGGTGCTTTTCCGATATCGTGTAATAACGCTGCCCATCGAAGCCAGACATCATCGGTATTCGGACAAATATTATCAACAACTTCAAGCGTGTGATAAAAATTGTTTTTATGTGTATGACCTTCAATTTCTTCTACGTTGTTCAACGCTGTCAATTCGGGAAGAATAATATCTAAAAGTCCGGTTTTGTATAAAAGCAAAAATCCAATTGATGGCTTTGGAGTTGATAAAATCTTGTTGAGTTCATCCACAATCCGTTCACCGGAAATAATTTTGATTCGATCTTTATTTCGCTCAATTGCTTTTAAAGATTCTTCTTCAATCACAAAATTCAATTGCGTCGCGAAACGAATGGCGCGCATCATTCGCAAAGGATCATCCGAATAAGTAATGTCAGGATTTAAAGGCGTTTTGATGATTTTGTTTTCTAAATCGCTCAAGCCATTAAATGGATCCACCAAGTCACCATAGTTATTTTCATTCAGAGAAAAAGCCAGTGCATTAATCGTAAAATCACGGCGGTTCTGGTCGTCTTCAAGCGTTCCGTTTTCTACAACAGGATTTCGGCTATTTTCGGAATAGCTTTCCTTTCGGGCACCAACAAATTCGATGTCGATTTCCTTATATCGCAACATTGCGGTTCCATAGTTCTTGAAAACCTGAACTTTTGGTTTGTTGGGCAATAATTGAGAAACTTTCAGAGCCAAATCAATTCCGGAACCAATGGCAACGATATCAATATCCTTTTTGAAATCGCGCTGCAAAAGATAATCACGAACAAAACCGCCAATCACGTAACTTTCCAATCCAAGTTCCTGTGAAGCTTTTGAAATAATTTCAAAGATTTTATTATCTAATGCTATTTTGAAGTTTTTGTTAGCCACGAATGCACGAATATTTTTTGTTATAAAGCAATACGTTTATATTCAAGATTATCTCTACCAAAGTTTACCAAAATGGCTAATCTGTTATTTGATACTTTTAAATAATTGATGCATTGTGCAATATGATTTTCATTAATGCTGTCACACGATTTTATTTCTAGTATTATCTTATCAAAAATTACAAAATCAGCATAAAATTTATGTTTTAAAAAGATGTCTTTGTATTTTACCAAATATTCTTTTTCTCTTGCAAACAGAATTTGTTGGTTAGAAAGTTCATATTCTAAAGCATCTTTGTATACAATCTCAGAGAAACCACTTCCTAAATTATTATGGATATCAAACAAAAGTCCCATTATTTGGTAGCTTTCTTCCTGATATATAATTTTTGACATAATTATTCGTGTATTCGTGGCTTGTAAAAGTTACTTGCGTATAATTTTTACCTGATTATCGAGCGTGAGCTTAATAATTGTTGATGGTTTGTCGCAAATTTTTTCGTGATGCAAATTTACTACATAGTCGACACCTTTTACAATTTCGGAGCTAATTTCTTTGAAAGATTTTGGTGTCGGCTGCCCGGAAATATTTGCCGAAGTCGAAACCAATGGTTTTTTCATACGTTCCATCAGTTTGTAACAGAAAGGTTCTTTCACTAATCGAACACCAAGCGTTTTGTCTTCTGCAATAATATTGGCTGCAACATTTCGAGGATTATCCAAAATTAGGGTTGTTGGTTTTTCGGATAAATCCATGATTTGCCAAGCTGTTTCCGGAATGTCTTTGAAAACATTATACATCATTTTCTCACCATTCATCAGCACAATCATGCTTTTAGATTCTTCACGTTGCTTTAATGCATAGATTTTTTTCACGGCTTCGGCATTAGTTGCATCACAGCCAACTCCCCAAACCGTATCGGTAGGATAGAGTATGATGCCGCCATTTTGAATGATCTCGAATGCTTTGTGAACTTCACTATTTATGTCCATTATTTTAAAATTTTATCAAGCCAGTTCAGAATGTAGTTGAGTTTTTCTTCAGGGTATAAATCCAGGCTCTGAATATTCAGGAATAGTTTGTTTTTATCTTTTTCTGCTGAGGATAGTTTTTGTTTTATCCACCACAAAGCCTTGTCAGATGAACCAAAATAAACCAGCTGGAAATTATTTTTTCGGATAAATGTTTTGTTTAAAATCTCCAGATGAACGCCAAGCGACTGAATCATAAAATAAGTCGGAACCCTGAATCGGTGCTTGATGTTGTTAATCAAAACCTCTTCGTTTTGGTCGAGATAATTATTGATAACCGATTTCCGTAGCGGAATAGGCGTGTGGCTGACTTTTAGATAGCGTTTGAATCCTAAAATTTTAGCGATGTTTGCCTGTGCCTGTTTATAAGTCAATTTAGAAACCCGCTTCTTTTTCAATCCGA
>DBIH01000182.1 GCA_002296885.1 Flavobacterium sp. UBA807
AAAAGAGAAGCGCGTCCAAGCGACAATGAAGTATTGACCATGCGTTTGGTGGATCGTGTATTGCGTCCGCTTTTCCCGGATGATTATCATGCTGAAACTCAGGTAATGATTCAATTGATGTCGCACGACGAAGATGTAATGCCGGATGCATTAGCTGGTTTAGCAGCTTCTGCAGCATTAGCTGTATCTGACATTCCTTTTTACAACTTAATTTCTGAAGTGCGTGTAGCGCGTGTTGACGGAAAATTGGTTATCAATCCAAGCAGAGCTGATTTAGAAAGATCGGACATCGATATGATGATTGGTGCTTCTGCTGATTCGGTTTGTATGGTAGAAGGCGAAATGAAAGAGATTTCAGAAGCTGAAATGGTTGAAGCCATCAAATTTGCACACGAAGCGATTAAAGTTCAGATCAAAGCTCAGGAAAGACTAAGAGCTGGTGTAGGTTCCCCTGCTTACAGAGAATACGAAGGCGAAGTGGAAGATGAAGCAATCTACAAAAAAGTAAAAGCAGCGTCTTACGATAAATATTATGCAATCGCTCAGGAAGCTTCTGCTAAAAGTGAAAGAGGCGAAAAATTCGCTGCAGTAAAAGAAGAAGTAAAAGCTTTATTTACTGAAGAAGAGTATGCTGAAAATGCTGATTTGGCTGAATTGGTTGGAAAATACAACTATAAAACCCAAAAAGAAGCGGTTCGTAACGTAATCCTTGAAAAAGGAATTCGTTTGGACGGTAGAAAAACTACTGAAATCAGACCAATCTGGTGCGAAACTGATTATTTACCAAGAGTTCATGGTTCGGCTTTGTTCACACGTGGAGAAACTCAGGCATTGGCAACTGTAACTTTAGGGACTTCTAGAGAAGCTAACATTATTGACAATGCTTCTGAGCAAGGAGAAGAAAGATTCTACCTGCACTATAATTTCCCACCATTTTCAACAGGTGAAGCAAAACCTTTAAGAGGAACTTCACGTAGAGAAGTTGGTCATGGAAACTTGGCTCAAAGAGCACTTAAAAATATGATTCCAGCTGATTGCCCTTATACAATCCGTGTAGTTTCAGAAGTATTGGAATCTAACGGTTCATCTTCTATGGCAACTGTTTGTTCAGGTACAATGGCCCTTATGGATGCCGGAGTTCAGATGATTAAACCGGTTTCAGGTATCGCAATGGGATTGATTACTGACGGTTCTAAATTTGCGGTTCTTTCGGATATCTTAGGTGATGAGGACCACTTGGGTGATATGGACTTTAAAGTTACCGGAACAAAAGACGGAATCACTGCCTGCCAAATGGATATCAAAATTGATGGTTTACGTTATGACATCATGGAACAAGCGTTGAATCAGGCTCGTGACGGTCGTATGCATATTTTAGGAAAATTAACTGAAACCATCGCTACTCCAAGACCTGACGTTAAAGCTTATGCTCCAAAAATCATCACAAGAACAATTCCTGGAAACTTCATCGGTGCGCTTATCGGACCTGGTGGAAAAGTAATCCAGGAATTGCAGAAAGCAACCGGAACTACAATCGTTATTAACGAAGTTGATGAGCAGGGTGTTGTTGAAATCCTTGGAACTGATCCGGACGGAATTGCAGCAGTATTGGCAAAAATCGATTCGATTGTGTTCAAACCTGAAGTTGGTGAAGCTTACGAAGTGAAAGTAATCAAGATGCTTGATTTTGGTGCTGTTGTTGAATATACTGCAGCTCCAGGAAATGAAGTTTTATTACACGTTTCAGAATTGGCTTGGGAAAGAACAGAAAATGTTTCGGACGTAGTCAAAATGGGAGATGTATTTATGGTAAAATACCTTGGTGTTGATCCAAAAACAAGAAAGGAAAAGGTTTCAAGAAAACAACTTTTACCAAGACCTCCAAGAGACGAAAACCGTCCGCCGAGAGAAGATAAAAAAGACGCTCCTAAAGGATAATTAATAGTTTTTTTAGAAATACTAAATCCCAACTCCGCAAAATGAGTTGGGATTTTAAATTTAATTTAAAAAAATTGTAACTTTTTTAAAACATATCACGTACAAGCACTTGAACACTTTAAAGAAAAGGAGAAAATAAATGAGACAGCTCAAAATCACCAAACAGGTTACCAATCGTGAAACCGCATCCTTAGACAAATACCTACAAGAAATCGGAAAAGTTGACTTAATTACTGCAGACGAAGAAGTTGAGTTGGCACAAAAAATCAAAGCAGGTGATCAACGTGCTTTAGAAAAACTGACCAAAGCCAATTTGCGTTTCGTAGTTTCAGTTGCTAAACAATACCAAAATCAAGGTTTAACACTTCCGGATTTGATTAATGAAGGAAACTTAGGTTTGATTAAAGCCGCTCAACGTTTTGATGAAACCCGTGGTTTTAAGTTCATTTCATATGCCGTTTGGTGGATTCGTCAATCGATTCTTCAGGCTTTGGCTGAACAATCACGTATCGTTCGTTTACCTTTGAATAAAATTGGCTCTATCAATAAAATCAATAAGATGTACGCTTTATTAGAGCAATCTAACGAGCGTCCGCCAAGTGCTGAGGAAATTGCAAAAGAATTAGATATGACCGTAAATGATGTAAAAGAGTCGATGAAAAACTCAGGGCGTCATTTATCAATGGATGCTCCACTTGTAGAAGGAGAAGATTCAAATCTATACGACGTATTGCGCTCTGGTGAATCTCCAAACCCAGACAGAGAGTTGATTCACGAATCTTTACGTACAGAAATCGAAAGATCTTTGGAAACTTTAACGCCACGTGAAGCAGATGTTGTACGTTTGTACTTTGGTCTTGGCGATCAACATCCAATGACCTTGGAAGAAATTGGTGAAACTTTTGACTTAACCCGCGAACGTGTTCGTCAAATTAAGGAAAAAGCAATCCGAAGATTAAAACATACTTCAAGAAGTAAAATATTAAAAACATATTTGGGATAATCCCAAAAACCGCAACAACAGTCTGATTAACTGTTCGTTTTTTGATTGATGATTGAAACTCCGGCTGATTACCGGAGTTTTATTTTTTTAATCTGAACTTGTTTCAGATTCTCATTAATTTTTTTTGGCGTGCCCCCGCCTTCGGCGCGGTCAGGCTTTCCGCGCTACATGGTAGCTGCTCCAATCCTTCACGCAACTTTCGGTAAACAGAAACTTTGTTTATCTTTGCACCAACAACATAACAAACATGAAAAATACACTCATTGCCCCATCTGTACTTGCAGCAGACTTCGCCAATCTCCAACGCGACATTGAAATGATCAATAATAGTGAAGCCGACTGGTTCCACATTGATATTATGGACGGTGCTTTTGTTCCGAACATTTCTTTTGGAATGCCCGTTTTGGAAGCTATTTCGAAACACGCTAAAAAAACGCTCGATGTGCATTTAATGATTGTTAAGCCCGAACGTTTCATTAAAACTTTCGCCGATTTAGGAGCCAATAATTTAACCATTCACTACGAAGCCTGCACTCATTTGCATCGAGCTTTACAAGCCATAAAAAATGAAGGCATGAAAGCAGGTGTTGCTATAAATCCGCACACCAATGTCGACTTACTTGAAGACGTCATCAATGATATCGATTTAGTTTGTATGATGAGCGTAAACCCTGGCTTTGGCGGTCAGTCTTTCATTGAAAACACGTATTCTAAAATCGAAAAACTAAAAGCATTAATCAGCAGAAAAGGCGCAAAAACACTTATTGAAGTTGATGGTGGCGTTAATGATAAAAATGCTGTTCAGTTGGTTAAAGCGGGAGCTGATATTTTAGTTGCCGGGAATTTTGTTTTCAAAGCTGAAAACCCAACACAAACCATTGCCGATTTAAAAAAACTAACCTCTTTCTAAAGAGAGTTTCTAATAATTAAGCTGCTTTTGTTTTCAATTTTCTCCTTCTTATTTTCCAATATCATCGAAGCGAGTAAATTACCCATCATTGCAAAATCGGTTGAGATAGTTGTAATCCCGTTTCCAACCACTTTTTTTAATGGAGTGTCATTATAAGAAATGATTCCAAAGTCTATAACAATTTTCAAATTCTGAATTTTAGATTGTTCTATTACATCTACCAGATGCCTGTCATCAGGTATCACATAAACCTCTCCTTTCTGAATATTTCTTCCTTCAAAATTTGATATGATTTCATTTTCAAAAGAATATTCTCTGCAAAATTTCTCAAACCCTTCTACCATTCCCAGAGGCTCTTTAAATCCAGGAAAAATAAGAATCAGCTTTTGATATTTATTTAATTTTTCCTTTCCAATTAGCAGCGCTTCATACATATCCTTCACAAAATTCTGATGCACTGATGGATAATCCGATAATTCACTATTTGTTTGGTCTAAAATATAAACATCATTCTTTGGCAATGTTTTAATAATTGAAGCAGCACCCGTCAAATTTGTTGGCATTATTATATATTTAGAATAATTCCCATTGCTTTCATTGATTAGTTTTCTAAACGTTTCAATATTAAAATGATGGAAAAAGATATCAATCTGCGCCTTATCGCCTACTGTCTTCAAAAATGAATTATATATATCTTCCTTAAAAATATTAAGTTCATCAAACAAAAGAAAAAATCGTTGCTCAAAACTAAAATCAACGCTTTTAACATAATAGCCTTTACCAAGAATTGAATATATAATACCTCTTTTTTTCAGTTCATCAAAAGCCAATAAAACTGTATCACGGGAAATCGAAAATTCCAAACTTATCTTATTTACAGAAGGTAGTTTATCATTCCGCTTTAATCTTCCCTCTGCAATTGCCACCTCTACTGAAGATATAATCTGTCTGTATTTTGGAAGATGTGATTGATTATTGATGTTAATGATTTTCATAAACAAAGTTAAACTGGTGGCAAGATACAAATAAACCGGTAGGTACTGGTATGGAATGAAAATATTAAACAATACATTTGATAAGATTATAATAAAAAAACCATGGAAAAAAATCATTTTTCACAAACAGGAACTACAAAAAATGTGAAATCGTTTGGTTTGCTATCAGATGGAAAAGAAATTTTGTGCTATACTTTGAGAAATAAAAATGGCTTAGAACTTTCCGTTATCGATTATGGTGCGACAATCACTTCCTTAAAAATTCCGATCTCTAATGACGTAAAAATTGATGTTGTTTTGGGATTTGACACCATAGATGATTATATAAATTCCTATTACTTACAAAGCCCTCCTTATTTTGGAACAACGATCGGAAGATTTTGCGGACGCATTGACAATGCTGAATTTTCACTAAACGGCAAAAAACATTTCTTAAATAAAAACCATGGAGAGCACAATATTCATGGTGGGATTTTAGGATTTAACCGAAAATTATGGAAAGTTAAGGAAACAACCTCTAACGAAAATCCAGCTATCACTTTACAATATATAAGTCCAAATAATGAGGAAAATTTTCCCGGAGAATTGATTGTTCAGGTTACTTATACTTTAACTGAAAAAAATGAACTCAAAGTAAATTATTCAGCAAAATCTTCAGAGGATACCTTAGTAAATCTAACGCAGCACAGCTATTTCAATCTCGACGGGCATTCAAATGACATTTCAAATCAACAGCTAACAATCAATTCGGGCAAAGTATTAGAAACAAATGAAGAACTTATCCCAACGGGTGAATTTGCACCTTTAAAAAATCATGATTTCGACTTTAGTTCAGCCAAATCTTGCCCTGATTTTATTGATAACACATTTGTTCTTGAAAATCAAAATGCCGCTACTCTTTATAGCGAAAAAAACAAACTGAAAATGTCCGTTATAACCAACCAGCCTGCAGTTCACATTTATGTTGGCGGAAATTGTTTTAACAAGATAAAAGGAAAAGAAAACACTGATTATCATTCAAAAAGTGGAATCTGTTTTGAAACCCAAAATTTTCCTGATGCCCCAAATCATGCTCATTTTCCTAATTCTGTGCTAAAAAAAGGAGAAGAATATAATAGTCAAACTTCATTCTGTTTCGAAAATTTGTAATTATGAAGAGATTTATTTTATTTCTATTGACATCGACTTTGTTTTCCTGTTCGTCAGGCAACAATCCGGAACCAGCTCAGGATGAGTTTGTCCGCGCAGCCGACATGTCTTATCTTCCATTGATAGAAAGTGAAGGAACTATTTATAAACATAACGGAGCAACTGAAGATGCAATAACAACCTTAAAAAATGCTGGCTGCAATACTATTAGAATCCGGCTTTGGAAAAATCCATCTGACGGACATTGTGGATTTACAGAAGGTAAGACTCTTGCCCAACGAGTAAAAACTGCAGGATTAAAAGTCTGGTTAACAGTTCATTATTCTGACACCTGGGCTGATCCGGCAAATCAAAATAAACCTGTGGCCTGGCAAAGTGTGGATTTTAATGCATTAAAAACTGCTGTTGCGGATTATACAAATCAGATTATGACTGAAATCAATCCCGACATCATTCAGATTGGAAACGAAACCAATGACGGAATGCTTTGGCCTGATGGAAAACTATCTACGAACGAAAATCAATATTTACAATTGGTTACAGCTGCTGTTACATCTGTTAGAAGTAAATCCTCAACAACCAAAATTATGCTTCATTATGCCGGCATTTCAGGTTCCGATTGGTTTTTCAGTAAAGTTGCTGCTATCGATTACGATTATATAGGTCTATCCTATTACCCGATTTGGCACGGAAAAAGTTTGACCGATTTGCAAAATAAAATGAATTCTTTAGGTCAATTATACAATAAGAAAGTATTGATTGCCGAAACCGCATATCCTTTTACCCTCAGTTGGAACGATTATACCAACAATATTGTTGGACTTGACAGTCAAATAATTCCTGCCTATACAGCATCAAATGACGGACAAAAACAATATCTGACAGCCATAAAAAACCTGGTAAAACAAAGTTCCAACGGTATCGGATTTTGTTATTGGGGTGCCGAATGGGTAGCATTTCGTGGGCCAACGGCAACTAATGGTTCTACATGGGAAAATCAGGCGCTTTGGGATTTTACAAATAATTCGCTTCCGGTTATGGATGCCTTTAATGCTAATTAATTATGAGAAGGTTTTTGTTCTTATTATTTATTTCAACAATTGGTTTCAGTCAGAACAAGCCTTTTGCAAAAGGTGCCGATGTGGGTTGGCTTCCTCAAATGGAAGCCACCGGTTATAAATTTTATGATTCAGATGGAAAAGAAAAAGATTGTCTACAATTATTAAAAGATCGGGGAATGAACTCCATCAGGCTTCGTGTTTGGGTAAATCCATCTGATGATAAGGCGAGCGGGCATTGCAGCAAAGAAGAAACTGTTACGATGGCATTACGCGCCCAAAAAATGGGTTTTCGTATCATGATAGATCTTCATTATTCCGATTCATGGGCTGATCCGGCAAAACAGTTCAAACCAAAAGCTTGGGAAAATCATTCTTTTCCTGAATTACTTAATGATGTTTATAAGCATACTTTTGATGTAATTAGCGCATTAAAAAAGGCGGGCGTAACTCCCGAATGGGTTCAGATTGGAAACGAAATTCCGGGCGGAATGCTTTGGCCTGATGGAAGCACTGACAATTGGAAACAACTTGGACAACTTTTGAACAAAGGTTATGATGCTGTAAAAGCTGTCGATAAAAAAATCAAAGTTATAGTTCATGTTGACGAAGGAAATAACAATGCCAAATTCCGAAAGTTTTTTGATAATGCAACAGTACAAAAAGTCCGTTACGACGTGATTGGCTTATCTTTTTATCCGTATTGGATCAAAAAAGATTATACTGAGGTCATAGCCGATTTAGAATTCAACTTAAATGATATGGTTAAACGTTACGGAAAAGAAGTTATGATTGTTGAAGTTGGCGGTGAAGATGATAAAGTCCAAAACACAAAAGAATTACTCGAAGCAACGATCAAAGCGGTTAGAAATGTGCCAAACAATAAAGGCTTAGGTGTTTTTTATTGGGAACCACAAGGAGCCAGAAGCTGGAGCCATTATGCTCTTAGTGCCTGGCTTGAAAATGGTCAGCCTTCGCCCGCTTTAGATGCTTTTAAAGAATAAAATATGTTCAGAAAATCACTTGCAATATTCTTGTTTTGCATTGCTTTTGCTAATGCCCAGAAAAAAATCAACCTTGATACAGGATGGAAATTTCATTTCGGCCATGCCGCCAATCCGGAAAAAGATTTCAATTACAGCACTGCAACAATCTATTCAAAATCTGGTGGTGCAGCCAAAACTGCCATCGATACAAAATTTGTTGATTCGACCTGGACAAACGTAACTTTACCTCACGACTGGGCGGTTGAGCTTCCGTTTGTAAATTCTCCAAACTTTGACGTAGAATCTCATGGCTACAAACCTGTTGGCGGATTATATCCTGAAACGAGTATAGGTTGGTACCGAAAACATTTCAACCTTGATAAATCCGATTCTGATAAGCGTTTTGAAATTCAGTTCGATGGGATTTTCAGGAATGCAACAATCTGGCTAAATGGCTTTTTCGTTGGGAACAATTTCAGCGGTTACGTTGGGAAATCATACGACATTACTGATTATCTGAATTTTGACAAGGAAAACGTAATCGTCGTCCGTGTTGATGCCACACAATACGAAGGCTGGTTTTATGAAGGCGCCGGAATCTACCGTCATGTTTGGCTGAACACGTTCAACAATATCCATATTCCTGAAGATGGTTTGTTTGTGCATTCAACGGTTAATGGAAAAAATACTGATGTTACCATAGAAACCGAAGTCGAAAACAAAAATTTCAATCCTTCCGACTGTGTTGTCTATTCATACATAACCGATAGAAAAGGAAAGCAAATTGCAAAAACAAATGAACAGAAGATTTCGCTTTCTGTAAATCAAAAATCAACTGTCAAACAAAAGCTGACGATTACTAATGCTGATTTATGGTCGCTTGAAAATCCGTACTTATACAAAGTAGTTTCAGTCGTTAAACAAGGGAATCAGATTATTGATAAAAGGAAAAGCAATTTCGGAATCCGGACTTTACGATTCGACGCTAATGAAGGTTTCTTCCTTAATGGAAAACATATTAAGATTCAGGGAACAAACAATCATCAGGATCACGCCGGTCTTGGAAGTGCTTTACCTGATTATCTGCAATATTACCGCATAAAGTTGTTGAAAGAATTAGGATCAAACGCTTACAGAACGAGTCATAATGCCCCAACTCCGGAACTTCTGGAAGCTTGCGATAGCTTGGGAATGTTGGTTTTAGACGAACAACGTTTACTCAACAGCAGTCCTGAATATTTGGATCAATTCGAAAGATTGATCCGTCGTGACCGAAATCATCCGTCTGTGTTTTTATGGTCCATCGGAAACGAAGAAGGCTGGATTCAGAAAACTGAAACCGGAAAGAAAATAGCACAAACGCTTCTGGCTAAACAAAAACAACTCGACCCTACAAGAACCAGCACTTATGCTGCAGATATGGGCAACGAATTCAATGGTGTCAATGAAGTAATTCCAATTCGCGGGTTCAACTATCGCCAATTTGCCGTTGCCGATTACCATCGTGATCATCCGAATCAACCATTAATCGGAACCGAAATGGGAAGTACTGTAACGACTCGCGGAATTTATGAAAAAGACTCAATCCGTGCTTACGTTCCCGATCAGGATATAACTGCTCCCTGGTGGGCAAGCAAAGCCGAAGACTGGTGGAAGTTAGCTGCTGAAAATAAGTATTGGCTTGGTGGTTTTGTTTGGACCGGATTTGATTATCGTGGCGAACCAACTCCTTACAAATGGCCGAACATCAATTCTCATTTTGGAATTATGGACGTTTGCGGTTTTCCAAAAAACATCTATTACTATTACAAAAGCTGGTGGACGAACGAAGATGTTTTGCATATTTCCCCACATTGGAACTGGCCTGATAAAGTTGGAAAACCTATCGATGTTTGGGTAAATACGAATGCTGATGATGTTGAACTTTTTTTAAACGGAAAAAGTTTGGGCAAAAAACAAATGCCAAGAAACAGCCATCTGCAATGGGAAGTTGTTTACGAACCCGGGACTTTGGAAGCTGTCGCATATAAAAAAGGTAAAAAGCTTACTGCAAAAGTTGAAACAACAGGACAGCCAGTGAAAGTGATTCTATCGCCAGACAAAACTTTAATGATTGCCAATGGTTATGATGCAGATATTATTAATGTTTCATTCGTTGACAAAGACGGAAAGGAAGTCCCCGATGCTAATAATATGGTAAATTTTATAATTTCAGGCGATGCAAAGATCATTGGTGTTGGCAACGGAGATCCAAGTTCGCATGAAGCGGATAAATGTGTTGATGGTGCATGGCAAAGAAGTGCATTCAACGGAAAATGTCAGATTATCATTCAGTCAGGAAAAACAGTAGGCTCAATAAAACTGGAAGCGAAAGCAAACGGGTTAATTTCTGCATCAACTACAATACAGACCAAATGAAATCGAAGATTCACGAACACCAAAAAAACAATATTAAATTGTGAGTAATAAGAAATTAATTCAGCATACAACAGAACATTTTGAAAAAATAGTTCACAAATCTCCCGATTACATTTTCCTTTCGCCGGGACGAATCAACATTATTGGCGAGCACGTCGATTATAATGATGGTTTTGTAATGCCCGCTGCCATCAATAAATATATCTGTTTTGCCGTTTCAAAAAACGATTCTTCGGCTTGCACTTTGATTGCAAAAGATTTGAATGAAGCTCACAAATTTGATTTGAATGACGAACTCAAACCAATAGATAAAATGTGGGCAAACTATATTTTGGGTGTGCTTCAGCAACTGAAAGAAAAATACAGTTTACCTCAAGGATTTACGATTGTATTCAGCAGCACCATTCCAATGGGAGCCGGACTTTCCTCTTCGGCAGCATTGGAATGCGGAATTGGTTATGCCATGAACAAGTTGTTTGATTTGGGTCTATCCAAGGAAGAAATTGCTTTAATCGGGCAAAAATCGGAACATACTTTTGTTGGTGTTAATTGTGGAATCATGGACCAATTCGCTTCGGTTTTTGGCAAAAAAAACAAAGTGATTAAATTGGATTGCAACACTCTGGAGCACGAATATTATAACGCCGATTTCAAAAAATATTCCTTACTTTTATTAGACAGCAATGTAAAACACACACATCTGACTTCGGGCTATAATGTGAGAAGACAGGAAGTCGAACAAGGCTTGAAAATTATCAGAGAATATTTCCCTGAAGTAAAAACATTCCGCGATTGTACCGAAATAATGATTTTGGGATTAAAAGAAATTTTAGGAGATCCCGTTTACAAACGTTGTCGTTTTGTGGTCAAAGAAATACGCCGCGTTCAGGATGCCGCTAACGCTTTATCAGAATCTGATTTTGTCAAATTGGGAAAATTAATGTGGGAAACCCATCATGGTTTGTCCAAGGAATATGAAGTAAGTTGTGAAGAAATCGACTTTTTAGTCGATGCTGTTGCCAAAAACAAAAATGTACTTGGTTCACGAATGATGGGTGGCGGATTTGGCGGCTGCTCGATAAACCTTGTCGAAAAAGGTTCCGAAAATGAATTAATCGAAAAGATTTCGGAACAATACAGAGACACTTTTGGCATTGAGCTAAAGGCCTATAAAATCAAAATCTCAAAAGGAACAACCTTATATAAAAAATGAAACAATTCCATTCCAACGAACATCCGCACCGAAGATACAATCCGTTGTTAGACGAATGGATTTTGGTTTCACCACACCGCAATAAACG
>DBIH01000255.1 GCA_002296885.1 Flavobacterium sp. UBA807
TGCTTTTTTTTGCTTCATTTTGCATCATTAAAAATATACAACTCAATAAATACGGTACTTTAGAAGCAAAACGATACGAGAGAATATATAATTGACCTAACAGCGGTTTCTCGCAATTGCTAATTTTGCTTAAGCCGGTTGTCGATTTTACGCTGGAAAATCTTATTTTAGCATAAAGTACTTAGTTCCGAAGTTCGCAACTGACAAGAAGCCGCGGCACGCTATGTTACATTTTACCGCCTCAAACATTTCATAGATAAGGAAAAATAAAAAAGCTTTCAAAGAAAATTTGAAAGCTTTTAATTTTCAAAAATTAAACGTTTAATTAATTTCTATCAATCTTTTTGGTTTCGGCAATGCTTCCTCACGTTTCGGCAATGATAGAGTCAAAACCCCGTTTTCATAGTTGGCTTGAATCGCTTCGTAGTTAACAGTTTCAGGAAGATTAAATGTTCTTTTGAATGATGCAGATGAAAACTCTTTTCGCGTGTAGTGCTCTTTATTTACTTCGTTTTCAAATTCTTTTTCACAAGAAATGCTCAGAGTCTTTTGACTAATTTCCACTTTAAAATCGTCCTTTTTAAATCCGGGAGCACAAACTTCTAATGTAAAGTTTACATCATTTTCTTTAATGTTTACTGCTGGTAATGTGTTATTAAAATCTTGACGACCTCCATTCCAGTCAGTTCTAAAAATTTCATCTAAAAGAGATGGAAAAGTTAAATTAGGGGTTCTTTTCACTAAGTCCATGATATATAAAATTTAAAGTTAAACATCTTGAGTTTCACAAAATAAATGCCAGAGGCTTATCGCTGAAAAAAAGACATATTTAAAAGTCTAAAAAATGTCATGCTGACAGAATTAAAATGATTTAACTGAAAAAAATTCACCAAATAAATATACAAAACTGGCTATTGGAGCGGTTTTATGCAATAATTAGATTACCTCATCATTTCAACGTTTTTCATAACAAAAAAAACTACCTTTAACAAAAGATAATCTGACGCTAACATCTTATTGTAAAAATGCAGCACATTAATCACTTAACAAATTCTAAATAGATCGTATGAAACAGTTATTCGGAATATTCGCTTTCGTAATTCTAACATCTTTCATCGTTGTTGAACCAAAAAAACTTCCAGACGGACATTATAAAGTTGAGTTGGACAAAGAATATAAAAAACGTGGATTAAATGATTTTGATTTTACTTTAGAAAATGAAAAATTCATTACGCAAATAGCACATAAATATGAAACTCTTGAGATTATTTGGGTTGACGAAAATTCTTTTATCGTGAAAGGGCTAACCGAGCCTGTAAATCCGAATGAAACTGAAAAAGAAATTCTTAAAAATACCAAAATCTATTTCAGAATAACGAAACAAGATAAGAATATTTATTATTTTACATTGGGAGAAGAATTTGATGAACATCCTTTATATGCCGGGAAGTTTGTTAAAACTGAATAAGAATCGCGTAATAAAAACAGGTTATATAAATCATATAGAATGCGCGTGAAAAGATATTTAAATTTTACAACAAATGTTTGTACATCAGGGAAAAAAAAGAACCTCTAAACATAATCTACAAATTGCTTCTTTGTTATCATTTGTTGCCGGAATAGTGAATGTTGCTGGTTTTTTAGCGGTAGCTAAACTTACAACGAATGTTACCGGTCACTTTGCCTTTTTTGTTGATGAAATATTTAAGCTTAACTTCTGGCAGAGCTTTATTTATTTCTTGTACATCTTTTTCTTTTTTTTAGGTTCATTCACATCAAGTTTTATTGTAGAAATCATAACACGTAAAAACGAAAATTTTGTCTATATTGTTCCAACTTCAATTGAAAGTATAATTTTATCGCTCATAGCTGTTTTTGGGAAACACTTAATATTAGAAAACCCTAATCTAATTGCCTGCAGTTTGCTCTTTGCAATGGGTTTACAAAACTCGTTAGTTACACGAATCTCTAATGCAACTGTAAGGACTACACATTTAACAGGTCTTTTTACCGATTTGGGAATTGAACTTTCACAGCTATTTTTTTATCGGGGTAAGGAATCCAGTGAAAAACTTCTCTCATCAATAAAATTGCGGTTGACAATAATAAGCTTCTTTTTTATTGGCGGTATTATAGGCGGTATTTTTTATTCCAAAATTGGGCTGCTGGTTCTTTTGATTGGCTCAATTTCTTTAGCCTTAGGTATTGTTTTCGATAACATTCGATTGAGAATAAAATGGCTTCAAAGAAAATACAGGCATTAAAAACTAATAACAGCTATTAGTCGCTATGTCTACTGATTTCCTACAGCCGGAAATTTTTATATCTTTACATTAGTCCTTACCACTTAGTTGTTGTGCCGGGCTTTAGCGATAATTTTATCTAATTTAAAAATGAAAATAGATGGAAAAACATTTTCACCTTGATGATTCAGAGTTTGAAAAAGCGTTTGAAAATTGCACAATTGACCCTGTAATTTTTACTCACGAAGCGCATTTACGATTGGCATGGATACATATTACAAAATATGGTGAAGAAAATGCAATTGGCAATATCTGCAAGCAGCTTATGGTTTTTGTGGAATTTGTCGGAGCTAATGGTAAATACAATAAAACATTGACAGTTGCTGCGATAAAAGCAGTTCATCATTTTATAAAAAAGTCAAAGTCGGATACATTTGACGATTTCATTACAGAATTTCCACATCTGAAGTATAATTTTAAAGAGCTTATGAACTTCCATTATAAAATTGATATTTTTAATTCGATGCAGGCAAAAACAGAATTTTTAGAGCCTGACTTAGTGCCGTTTGATTAAACGTTTAATTTCAAATTTGATATGAAAACAGAAGAGCAAATCGATAATTATATTATGAGTCAGCCTGAACCAAAACGCCAAGAAATGAAGGAGTTGCACCAACTTATACTTCAGGTGTCGCCGGGTTGCAAATTGTGGTTCGAAGATGGTAAAAACAATGAAGGCAAAACGGTTAGCAATCCCAACATTGGTTATGGTTCCTATAGTATAAAATATGCTGATGGGACAACGAAGGAGTTTTTTCGGATTGGCCTTAGCGCTAACACAACTGGTATTTCTGTTTACATCCTTGGTCTTAAAGACAAAAATTATTTAGCACAAACCCATGGAGATAAAATAGGCAAAGCAAGTGTAACCGGTTATTGCATTAAATTCAAAACGCTCAAGGATATAAACATTAATATACTTGAAGCGGCGATAAGGTATCGGTTTGAAGAAGCTTAATCTTAAATTATGAGTTTCTCAAACTCTTTTACGAATTTAATCAAATAAAAAAGTCTCCCTTAACCTAAAAAAGGGAGACTTTTCTTTTATACTAAGTAGTTTCGAAGTACAAGTATAAAAATTATGATTTTGGTGTAACTACAGCATCAATTACGTGTATCACACCATTTGACTGATTGACATCGGCAATGGTAACCTTGGCACTTTTACCGTTTTCATCAGTTATATATAAATCGGCACCCTTCATCCAGGCAGTCAAGATTCCACCACTAACCGTTTTTAGAGTAGCTTTACCTCCACCCTTTTTAATCGCTGCAGCAATATCGGAAGCATTCCATTTTCCGGCAACAACATGGTAGGTTAAAATGGTTTGCAGCATTTTTTTGTTTTCAGGTTTTAGCAATGTTTCAACTGTTCCTTTTGGAAGTTTATCAAAAGCTTCGTTAGTTGGAGCAAAAACGGTGAATGGACCTTTTCCTTGTAATGTTTCTACCAATCCTGCCGCTTTAACTGCGGCCACAAGTGTAGTATGATCTTTCGAGTTTACCGCATTTTCAATAATGTTTTTAGAAGGATACATTGGTGCTCCACCAACAGTAACGGTTTTTTCTTTTTGGGCAAGAATAGAATTGGTTGCGAAAAGTGTTAATGCAAAAAATGCAACGGTTAAAAAATTTTTAGATTTCATAGTATATTTTTTTTAAAGTTATAACGTCATTTACGCCATTGAATTGATTGTGGTTTTATTGTTTTTGATTTTTCAAAAATTTTAACAGAAACAGTTGAAGCACATAGCAACAATATTTTGTACCTTAGAGTTTCTAATTCCCAAGAAGTCAAATGCTTACCAAAAAAATACATCTTGAAAAAGAATTGCTTTCGAAAAGAAAAAAATTTAAACTGGAAGCACAGATTTTAGCAGAAGTCAAAGCGATTTTTGCTGAAAGTGATTTGGCACGTCAAAAAATCTCCAAAAAAATTTTGGATAAGAGTTTGGCAGAATCCAATCAACTGAATTTTGATTTATTACAAACTGACCGGATTTTTCATTTGCAGCAAATCAAAACCATTTGTATTGATTACAGACTAAGGTTTCTTGACAGCAATATGTTTAAAAATGAAATCCCCGAGGAAGCAATTTCTCAAATTCGCATAATGGAAAAACAACACAATACCTCGTTGGAAGGTTTTAAAATTGTGGCACCAAGTAAATCGTTCCATCTTTTAAACTATGATGACCCGTTGCTTTTTATCCCGATTGGAAATGACTATTACTATCTGGTGCATCAATGGGGAAAGGAAATAAATGCATCGAGGAAATTACTGGTGCGTCCGGTTAAGAATTTGTGGAATTTTACGATTACGAATATTATTGTCAGTATACTAATCACCATGCTGATACCAACAAACAACCTCAGCAAATCGGTACCATTAGCCCCGATTATTATTTTCCTTTTTACATTCAAATCCATTTTTGCTGTTTTTGCCTATTACTTTTTCATGATGGGCAAAAATTTTAATGAAGAGATTTGGCAGCGCAAGTACTATAATAACTAACAAATTCTAATAGTAGTTTACACAATATTCTTTTGATTTTTTCGTTAACTTTATAATAGTCAAACCATTAAAATTTAAAGTTATGGAACAAGACAATGCAGAATACCGATTGGTAAAAACCAAGCCACGATGCAAAAAAATAAAACCACGTATTGATTTGGCAGCTATGGTCAGTGTTTCTTTCCTACTGATTGGATTTTATATGGTAACAAAAGAATTATCGAGACCTCACATGATGGATTTAGGTTTACCTGAAAGATGTGGTGAATATGACTGTTGTGGAGGATGTGGTGTTGATTTCAGGAGAACTATAACGTTACTGTTGGATGATAATAACAAAATAATCGGTTACAGGGGATTATTGGAATATCCTGAAAACAAACCTACCCTTCTGAATTACGGAAACGACATCCGCAAATCATTATTGAAAATGAGCTCAAAAATCCAGGAACAAACTGGAGACCGAAACAGAGGGGCAATAGTTATAATCAAACCAAGTAAAAAATCCAACTATGGCAATCTGGTTGACATACTGGACGAAATGGCTATTATCAGGATTCCGACTTATGCTATTGTAAATGATTTTACACCTGACGAGCAAAAATTACTAGCTTCAAGGTAATCCATAAAAAAAGCCCCGAATAATCGGGGCTTTTTATTTAATCAGAAACAGTGAATTATTTCTTTTTCTCTGTTTTTTCCATTTTTGCTTTCAATCCGGCAAGGATATCATTGTTATCTCCTAGAGTTGGAGCCGGAGCATTGTTTGCTGCTACCGCTTCAGAAGCAGCTTTTGCAACTTTCTCTTCCTCTTCTCTAAAGATAGCTGTGTGAGAAGCTACCACTCTTTTGAATTCTTTGTTGAACTCAATAACTTTGAAGTCAGCTTCTTCACCTTTTTTCAACTTCTTACCGTCTTCTTTTTCTAAGTGACGCGTTGGGATGAACGCAACAACGTCATCACCGAAATCTACAGTAGCACCTTTGTCAACAATCTCAGCGATAGTTCCGTGGTGGATAGTTCCAACAGCGAAAGCTTCTTCATGTTTGTCCCAAGGGTTTTCAGTAGTTTGTTTGTGACCTAAAGATAATTTGCGTCCTTCAACATCTAACTCTAATACTACAACCTCTAATTTGTCACCAACGTTAACAAATTCAGATGGATGTTTGATTTTTTTCGTCCAAGACAAGTCAGAGATGTAAACTAATCCATCAATTCCTTCTTCTAATTCAACGAAAATACCAAAGTTTGTAAAGTTTCTAACGATACCTGTGTGTTTAGAACCTAC
>DBIH01000087.1 GCA_002296885.1 Flavobacterium sp. UBA807
ACCGCCACCGCCACCGTACGCCTTAACCTGAATTGAGCTAACATTAGGGGGGCAGGTCCAAGTTGTTGAGGACGAAAAAGTCTCAGTATACTGTGAATAGACTTCATTAGTAGACATTACTATAAAAGTAAAAATCAATAGAGCTCTGAAATCAAGTATTTTTTTTAAGTCGAAGTAGTTCTTTTTCATAAATCCTTTTTTTAGTTGGGGCAAAACACTGTAATTAGTGTTATACTTTAATTTTTCTCTTACATTGAAGCTTTTCAAATTTATTCAAGTTATTAAAAGTAGCGTTTGTTTAAAAAACACTATAATAATATAGTTGTAATGCCTTTAATAATCGACGAATTGCACTTTTAGTTATGTTTTAACAATAATTTTAAAAAGACTTAATTTATTTTAGATTTTTATACTAAAAGCAATAAATCAAAAGTGGGACAACGCAGATTCAATTCTTATACGGTAGAATATTTCCTTAGGTTTTTAAATTCTTTTAATTCTATACAAATTTCATTCATCTTATCTTTGGAAATGAATTAGATATAAAAAAAATTGTACTTTTGACAATATAAATGAGATTTATGAAAAGACCGATGCTTGTTTTTTGTGTTTTGTTTATTATAAACACTACGCTTGCGCAGATATATGTTAAAAATAACAGTTATATTTTTAATAAAGGAACCGTGGTTTATTCTAAAGGAAATTTAGAACTTAACGGAACCAATAGCAATTTTTATTTAAGAAACGAAGGACAATTTTTGCAGGGAACTACTGGTTCATCTACCAATACAGGCGAGGGTAAGCTTTCTGTTTTTCAGGAAGGAACTTCTAACAATTATGCTTATAATTATTGGTGCTCGCCAGTTGGAAAAGCAACAAACGGGGTAACAACAAACGAAGATTTCGGCATCTCTCTTCTTAATGTCCCAACCACCAATGTTTTAAGTAATGCAGCGACGATAGACAACACAAGTTATAACGGCGTTTCCGGTACGGGTACTTTATCAATAGCATCATATTGGATATTTACCTATGTTACTCAATCTGCTTATTCCGGTTGGGTACACAATTCAGGAGCAACTACGATTAATCCGGGATTAGGTTTTACCATGAAAGGAACCAGTGGGAGTGATGCTACTACAGTCGGAGAAACAGCTTCAAATAATCCCGGAAGTGCTCAAAGATATGACTTCAGAGGGAAACCTAATGATGGAAATATTAGTGTAAGCGTTGCTAATGGTCAGTGGACTTTGATAGGAAACCCATACCCTTCAGCGATTGACTTGTCTGCTTTTTTAACCGCAGAAACAAATTGCACAGGGGTTGCCTATTTTTGGGAGCATGACAAGACAGTTAATTCACATGTTTTAATTAATTACAGAGGAGGTTATGGGACTTATTCTCCCGTTTCCAGAGGAGGTACAGGAATATATGTTCCTGCAAAATTTTATTCATATGACATAAACGGAATATTATTACCACTAACTGTAAGTTCTCCTAATCATAGTTTTGCAAGATATTTTAGTCCGGTTGGGCAAGGTTTTATGGTTGAAGGAAATGGTGCCGGATCTACCGTAACGATGAAAAATTCATACAGGGTATTTCAAAAAGAAAATGTTTCAACTTCCGTTTTTGAGAAAAATTCCAATACCGAAAATTCAACAGATGGAAACTATCTTCCGCAAGTAATGTCTGTTTCCGGATTTGACTATACCACGGTAAGCAACTCTGATGTTCCGCAAATACGATTCAATACGCTATTAAATAATGAAGCCATCAAGCAAATAGTTTTAGCATTTGACAATGAAGCTACTGATGGGCCTGATCATGCAAAAGATGCTAAAAACCCTGATGCAGCTCCTTTGGACGTTAATTTTGTTTTAAATAATGAAGATTACATTATATCGGTTATTCAGTTTGATGAAAACAAGAGATTGCCGGTTTCTTTCAAAGCAACAAATAATGCAACTTTTAAAATTACAGTTGCGGATATGCTTAATTTTAACCAGGCAGATAATGTCTATTTATACGATAAGGAAACAGGGATTTACCACGATATAAAAAATGCAGAATATGAGTTTGTTCTGCCAATAGAAGGTACTTACAGCAATCGTTTCGAAATCACTTTTAAAAATCAGGCATTGTCAGTTTCAAACTTAATCAAAGACAATATATTTATTCTTCAAAATAATACTGACCAACAATTGACAATTTCAAACCCTAATTTGCTTGATGTAAAAGAGGTTAGACTTTTTGACATGTTGGGGAAACAGATATTCAGAAAAGTGAATTTAGGTTCAAAAACAAGTTATGAGTTTACTACTGCATCATTGAGTGAAGGTGTTTATTTAGTAAAGATTGAGTCGGCGGACGGACAAAACATAGGGCAGAAAATAATAATTTCTTCCCCAAAAAACTAAATTAAAAAGCGATTATAAATCGCTTTTTTTATTGAAAGGATACTGTAGAAATGAATTTTCCCGACAGCTGCAATCAAGAAATTTTTTTAGAAAATAAAAAAGTAAGGCTTTTTATAAAGCGTGAAGATTTACTTCATCCTTATATTTCCGGAAACAAATTCAGAAAATTAAAATACAATCTCACACAGGCTAAAAAAGAAAATAAAGATACATTAGTAACTTTTGGAGGTGCCTTTTCCAATCATATACTGGCAGTAGCTGCAGCCGGAAAAAAATATGGTTTTGAAACAATTGGAATAATTCGTGGAGAAGAACTTAAAGAGAAAATTGATGGAAATCCAACTTTAAAAAAAGCAGCCGAGTTCGGAATGAACTTTGAATTTGTAACAAGAGAAAAATATCGTCAAAAAAGCAATCTTGAAATATTTAAAGAACTGCACAATAAACGGAAGGATTTTTACGTTATCCCCGAAGGCGGAACAAATGATCTGGCTGTAAAAGGCTGTGAAGAAATTCTAACTTCTGATGATCAAAAGTTCAATTATATATGTTGTGCTGTTGGAACCGGAGGAACTATTTCGGGCATCATAAATTGTTCAAAAAGTAGTCAACAAGTTTTGGGTTTTCCTGCCCTTAAAGGTAATTTTTTAACAGAAGATATTCGTAGATTTGCTGTCAAGTCAAATTGGGAGTTAATTGAAGCATATCATTTTGAAGGTTACGGTAAAGTTTCCGAGGAATTGATAGTATTTATAAATGAATTTTATAAAAAGCACAAGATTCCTTTAGATCCAATTTACACAGGTAAAATGGTGTTTGGGGTTCTGGATTTAATAAATAAAAATTATTTCCCTGAAAATTCTAAAATACTACTCATCCATACAGGTGGATTGCAGGGAGTAGAGGGTATGAATAAAGTATTAAAACAAAAAAAACAATTGGAAATTAATATCAATGATTAAGAAAATCTTTTTAATTACGCTTATGATTTTTGTCGTTTCGTGCAGTGCTAATCATTCTGTTGTCAGAACCACAAAATCAGAACCAATAAAATCAGAAACTCCTGTCGTTCAGAGAGTCAGAAAACCAATTTACAGACCAGCAACTGTAAAAAGACAAATTACTGTTACACAAAAAGATTCTCCTACTGTATCTGTTGCTAATTATTCCAATGCCACCGAAGTTTTGGAGGCTACAACACGTGTGAAAGTTACCAGGGAAATGGTTTTAACTTACATCGAAAAATACAAGGATGTGGCAAAAGATAATATGGTAAGAACCGGAATTCCTGCCAGTATAACTCTGGGTCAGGCATTATTGGAATCTGGCGCGGGAAGCGGTCCGTTGAGCGTTCAGGCGAATAATCATTTCGGAATAAAATGCCATAAGGAATGGACAGGTCCAAGCATACGATATACAGACGATGAAGAAAATGAATGTTTCAGAAAGTATGATGACCCAAGTCAGTCTTTTAGGGATCATTCGTATTTCCTTACCAGCAGACCAAGGTATGCCGAGCTTTTTGAGTTTCAAAAAGACGATTACAAAAGTTGGGCTTACGGATTGAAAGCTGCCGGTTATGCAACAGACTCAAAGTATCCGGACAAGTTGATAACACTAATTGAAAAATATCAGTTGAATAGATTTGATGCTGAAGTTTTGGGTAAAGAATTTAAGCCGACTACACCGCTTTCGGTGAATAAACCAATTGCCTATTCAGATGATACTCAAAAATACACAGTTGTAAAAGGGGATTCCTTGTATTCAATTTCAAAGAAATTCAATATTTCAATTGATGAATTGAAGAAGAAAAACAATTTAACTGATAATACCATTTCTCTGGGACAAAGTATCATTGTCAAATAATTCAAAATCACATTTAATATGATTTATCAAAGAAGCAGTCAGCTTTTTGCTGAAGCCGAAAAAGTAATTCCAGGTGGAGTAAATTCTCCGGTAAGGGCTTTTAGAGGTGTTGGCGGGACTCCAATTTTTGCGCAAAGTGCCAAGGGAGCCTATCTTTTTGATGAAGACGGCAACCGATTAATAGATTACATCAATTCGTGGGGACCTATGATTTTAGGTCATGCCTATCAACCGGTTGTTGATGCAATCATTGATAAAGCTCAAAAAGGGACTTCATTTGGAATGCCCACAGAACTGGAAACTAAAATTGCTGAACTGGCAGTTTCAATGGTTCCGAATATTGATAAAATACGTTTTGTAAATTCAGGAACTGAAGCTTGTATGAGTGCTATTCGCCTTGCCAGAGGATTTACTAAGAGAGATAAAATCATAAAATTTGCCGGATGCTACCATGGTCATTCCGATTCCTTTCTGATTCAGGCTGGGAGTGGAGCCAGTACTTTTGGAACTCCTAATTCTCCGGGAGTTACACAAGGAACCGCAAAAGACACACTACTTGCCGGATTTAACGATTTAGAAAATGTAAAAGCATTATTTAATGCCAACAAAAATGAAATCGCTGCAATCATCATTGAACCAGTAGCTGGTAATATGGGCTGCGTCCCTCCGAATGATGGGTTTTTGCAAGCTTTGAGGCAACTTTGCGATGCTAATAATACATTGTTGATTTTTGATGAAGTAATGACCGGATTCCGTTTGGCAAAAGGTGGCGTTCAGGAATTATACAATGTTAAGGCTGATATTGTTTGCTTCGGTAAAGTAATTGGAGGCGGTTTGCCAGTAGGTGCTTTTGCTGCCCGAAACGAAATCATGAATTACCTTTCACCCCTTGGACCGGTTTATCAAGCGGGAACTTTGTCGGGGAATCCTTTGGCGATGGCCGCAGGTTTTGCAATGCTTCAAACATTAAATAATGATTCTGAGATTTTTAAACGACTCGAAGAAAAAACACTTTATCTTGAAAAAGGAATACGTAAAGTGTTAACGGATAACGGTATTGTGTTTACCATTAATAGAGTGGGCTCAATGATTTCCGTGCATTTTGATGCCAATCCGGTTTATGATTTTCAAACCGCAAAAAACGGAGACAATGAAACCTTTAAAAAGTTCTTCCATGGATTATTGAAGGAAGGTGTTTACATTGCACCATCAGCTTATGAAACCTGGTTTATAACTGACGCATTGACTTACGAAGATTTAGATTTTACAATCAACGCAATTAATAAAGTTTCAAAAAACTTGTAAATAAAAAGCCTTGATTACTAATCAAGGCTTTTTATTTTATTTCTAAAAAATTAGTGTGTCAATTTTTTAAGTAATTC
>DBIH01000241.1 GCA_002296885.1 Flavobacterium sp. UBA807
CCAAAATGTGACGATAACAATCCGGGGGATATGGTTGAGTATTTTGACCTTACGGTTAATGAGGGTTATATCGCCAACGGCGACCCTAACCTTAGCTTCCATTATTTCCCTACGCAGGCAGACGCGGAGAACAATAACACTGCCGCGGAATACATTCCTGCCACTAATGCACTGGTAGGGCATAATGTTTGGATACGCGTGGAGAATACAAGGGTCGACTTCTATGGCAACCACTGTTATGTAGTGGTGGAACAGGCCTTAAAGGTGAACCCGCTTCCAACGGTAGTGCAGCCACTTGCGCCTTACAGGGTGTGTGATGACAATGCGGACGGAATAGCACAGTTTGATTTAAATAATCCGGCATTGGTACCACAGATATTGGGCAGCACACAACTGCCTGCAGACTTTACCATCAGCTATTACCTGACTCAGGCCGATGCACAATCAGGGACATCACCACTGGCATCACCTTACACCAATGTGATACCGACCTCACAGAATATCTACATAAGAATAGTAAACAATGCCACAGGCTGTGTGAATGCCACGGGCGTACTGACCCTTGCTGTTGAGGCTTATGCTACGGCTACGGGTCCGCAGACTATAGCGCCAACATGTGATAATTATGGAGATCCTTATGATGGTATTGGCCAGTTTGACCTGACCCAGTACGAGAGTGCGATACTTGGCGGACAGAACCCTGCGGTATTTTTGGTGAGCTATTATACCACTCAGGCCGATGCGATAGCAGGTACCCATGCACTAACCCCGGCAGAGGCAGCAGCCTATGTTATGGATAGTGCCGATACGGATACAGTTTGGGTGAAGGTAGAGAACAGCAGTAACTCGATTACACCGTTCTGTTATGCCCTTACAACAATCGATATGACAGTTGAGCGTTACCCGAATCCGGTTATAAGTACGGCAAACGGGGTGAATACGATTTGTGTGAATTATAACACTCAAGCGGTAATACGTGACCTGACCCTTGACAGTGGTATTACCAATACGACGGATTACACCTTTGAGTGGTTTGAATCCGGAGCACCGACTACGGTGATAGGAACAGGCCCTACGTATACGGTAGACACGGCAGAGGCTACGGGAGGCACAAGGAATTATACCGTTCATGTAACAAACAACAGTACATTAGCTTGTGATACCACATCGGCAGGATTTGATGTGATACAGTCGGGTCCTGCGGTGATACCTTCAGGAAGTACGGGATATACGGTGAGCAATGCCTTCTCGGCGTCACAGATCATCACGGTGATGATTGATGGTTATGGAACGTATGAATACAGTTTGGATGACGGACCGAGACAGGCGAGCAATATCTTTGAGGGAGTTTCCCTTGGAACGCATGTCATCCATGTGTGGGATACCGAAGGAGGCGTGGCTTATAGTTGTGAGCAGCTGATTATAGATGAGGTTTCGGTTATTGATTATCCTCATTACTTCACTCCGAACGGAGATGGTATTCATGATACATGGAATATCGTTGGGCTGGATAACCAACCTGCAGCAAAGATCTATATTTTTGACCGTTATGGAAAATTGCTGAAGCAAATCAGTTCGAAGGGATTGGGTTGGGACGGAACGTTTAACGGGCATCTGATGCCGGCCGATGATTACTGGTTTAGTGTTGAGTTTGTAGAGAATGCAATAAACCGACAATTTAAGGCACACTTTACGCTGAAACGATAGGTTGTAATTATTGTGAATTTTAAATTATAAATGAAGGCCCTGATTTAATCAGGGCTTTTTTGATAGAAAGAAACTTGTGTTTTTAGCCCCGATGGGAGCGGCATCCTTTTTACCGGTTCTCCGATACTCGCTTTTCAAGCGTACTCGAACTGACGGTAAAAAGATACAGCGGACAGCGGGAGCAGTGTTGTAACGATGCAGGATGTACCGCTACTAAAAGAAAATCCTGCCAAAGAGCAGGATTTAAAGCGTTATTTTTTATTGTAGACTTCGAGAGCATCTTTTAAGATAGCTACCGAGCGGATTAAGTCATCCTTTTTGAGGACATAAGCAATTCGGACTTCATCGAGGCCTACATTTGGAGTTGAATAGAACCCTGCTGCCGGAGCGACCATGACGGTTTCCTTATTGTTTTCATAAGTTTCCAGAAGCCATTGTGCAAAATCATCGGCATTTTTCACCGGTAATTTGGCGATGCAATAGAAAGCGCCTTTTGGAGTTGCTACCTTTACGCCTTCGATTTTTTGCAATTCGGAAATCAGCGTATCCCTTCTTTCCTTGTATTCTTCTACAACGTCATCAAAATAACTTTGAGGAGTATCCAAAGCAGCTTCGCTTGCGATTTGCTCGTAGGTTGGCGGGCTTAAACGTGCCTGAGCAAACTTCATTGCGGTTGCCATTACCTCCTTGTTTTTAGAAACGATGCATCCTATACGGGCGCCACACATGCTGTATCTTTTAGAAACCGAATCAATCATAATGGCATTTTGCTCAATTCCGGGAACATTCATGACAGAGAAATGTTTTTCGTTTTCATCGTAAATGAATTCTCGGTAAACTTCGTCGGCAATCAGGAATAAGTCATGTTTTTTAACGATTTCAGCCAATTGCAGGATTTCTTCTTTGGAGTATAAATAACCTGTTGGATTTCCGGGATTACAGATGAGAATTGCTTTTGTCTTAGGCGTAATCAGTTTTTCAAAAGCAGCGATAGGCGGCAAGGCAAAACCTTCATCAATGGTTGAAATTACGGGTACGACTTTAGTTCCCGAAGCTGTTGAAAACCCGTTATAATTTGCATAAAAAGGTTCAGGGATAATGATTTCATCGCCAACATCCATAGTACTTCCCATTGCAAAAAGCAATGCTTCAGAACCACCAGTCGTAATGATAATATCTGCTACATCAATAGGTAAGCCATGTGATTTGTAATAGGTAGAAAGCTTTGTCCTGTAACTTTCAAAACCTGCAGAATGGCTGTATTCAAGGACTTTGATGTCAGCATTTTTTACGGCATTCAAAGCCACTTCCGGAGTTTTAATGTCAGGTTGGCCAATATTTAAATGGTATACTTTGTTGCCTTTCTTTTTTGCAATTTCTGCATAAGGAACCAATTTTCTAATTGGAGATTCAGGCATTTGTTGACCTTTTGATGAAATTTTAGGCATGACGTTCTTTTTTGAATTGCAAATTTGCGATTTTTTTCATTGCAAACAATTCCTTTGGCAGGATATAATTTGTTAAAAGTCGGGTTAACCAAAATTTATTTTTTATTTTTAATGCAAAATCAATTGCAATGCGTTTGAAGTTACTATTCTTTACACTTCTTTTTCCTGTTTGTATTTTTGGACAATCGGAATTCCAAATAGATAACTTAAAGAAGAAAACAGTAATTCCTTTTAAACTTATTAATAACTTAATTTTTATTCCGGTATCAGTAAATGGGGAGGAATTAACTTTTTTGTTGGATACCGGTGTTGAGCAAACAGTACTTTTTAGTTTAGATGATAATGACGAATTGAAACTGTTTGAAGTTGAAAAGCTCAAGCTAAGAGGATTGGGAAGTAAAGATGCTATTGATTCTTATAAGTCATCTAAAAACAAATTGAAAATTGGCGATTTAGTAGATTCAAATCATGAAATCTATATCATTTTAGATCAGGAATTTAATTTTTCCTCTCAGGTCGGAATCCCGGTAAACGGAATTATCGGTTACAATTTTTTCAAAAACCATATCGTTGAAATTAATTACGACCGAAAGAAAATCATCGTATACGACCATGATAACAAAAAAATAATCAACAGGATTAAAAAATTTGCTAAGCAGGAAATCAGTGTTGAAGAAAAAAAACCCTATCTGATTACGAATATTGAATCGGATAATCAAATTGTTCCTTCTAAATTATTAATTGATACGGGAAACAGTGATGCGCTTTGGATTTTTACCAACAAAACAGATAAAATCAAATTGCCCGAAAAAAACATTTCAGATTATCTTGGCAGGGGATTCAGTGGGAATGTTTATGGCAAAAGAGGACGAATGAACAGTTTCGAATTTGGTAAAAAAGTATTTAGTTTTCCGTTGGTCACTTTTCCGGATTCTACTTCCGTAAAAAGTGTGAATTTTGTCCCGAATAGAATTGGCTCTGTTGGAAGCGAAGTCATTTCGAGGTTTACCATTATTTTTGATTATTTAAATGATGTCATATACTCGAAACCTAATAGCAAAGTTAATGATCCTTTCAATTTTAATATGAGCGGGATAGAAGTAGAGCATGCCGGACTTGAATGGGTAAAAGAAACAACCGAAGACAGAACGATTCAGGGAATAAAAGTCTATACTGATTCCGATCAGCAAAAATTTCAGGACAACCTAAAGGTTCGTTTTACACTAAAACCTATTTTTAAGATTGCCAGTGTCAGACCCAACTCTGAAGCCGAAAAGGCAGGACTTAAAGTTGGTGACAGAATTCTTAAAATCAACCACCAACTGGCACATGGCTATACTATCGAAATGATAAACGGATTGCTGAAATCAGAAGAAGGAAAGACCATTGAAATAGAAGTTGAACGAGGTAATAAAACCTATAAATTCAAATTCCAACTCAAAAACATCATATAATAAAAAAGCCCTGAAACTTCAGGGCTTTTTTATTATTGCATCATCGGGCTTGTTGATTTTTTCTCCAGAAGATTGACAACCGGTTTTTCAATCACTTCGCCTTTAATCTTTATCGCTACCCGACCTTCTTCAACGTTTACCGCATTACTTTCAACGGTAATTGTTTTTCGAATAGGTCCTGTATGCATATTGTATTTTACTTCAATTTTACCAGTTTTTCCTGGTTTAATAGGTTCTGTTGGTTTCGTCGGGATCGTACAACCACAGGTCGATTGCACATTGGTAATTACCAAATCCTCATCACCGGTATTGGTAAACTCGAAGGTACGGATACCGTTATCATCTTCCTTATTCGTCGTTCCGTAATCTATCGTATTGTCTTTATCCTTAAACTCAATCTTTGGTCCTTTCTGAGCAAAAACCACAGCATTTGCCAGGATAAAAGCGATAAGTATATATTTTTTCATAGGTCAAACGTTTTATTTGGTTCGTAAATTTACCTTGTTTAAATTAATACACAAAAATTTAACTCTTAATTTTTTCTAAAGTCTTTATTAGTTACTTTTGCAATGCAGTTTACAAAAGCTATGCCAAAGGTTTTGGAAGCAAGTGGTTTGGGATTTATCAGCATTCCATTTTCCCGCTTTCCGGGTTACAAGGTAACCTCTCCAATCGGGGCTAAAAGAAAAGCGCATCGCATTTTTGAAACTCATAACTCATAATTTATAATTCATAACTCATCATATGATTCCTGCACAGTTTAACGCCAAAGAAGTAGAAAAGAAATGGTACGACTACTGGATGAAAAATAACTATTTTCATTCAAAACCCGACCACAGAAAGCCATATACCATAACAATCCCACCACCAAACGTGACCGGTGTGCTGCACATGGGGCATATGCTGAATAACACGATTCAGGATGTTCTCATCCGCCGTGCCCGATTAAAAGGGTTCAATGCCTGTTGGGTTCCAGGAACAGATCATGCTTCTATTGCAACTGAAGCAAAGGTTGTGGCCAAACTAAAAAGCGAAGGAATCAATAAATCTGATTTGACTAGAGAAGAGTTTTTGAAACATGCTTACGACTGGACAGACAAATATGGTGGTACCATCTTAGAGCAATTAAAACAATTAGGTTGTTCATGTGATTGGGACCGAACCAAGTTCACTATGGATCCTGATATGTCGGCATCCGTAATCCGTTCGTTTGTAGATTTATATAATAAAGGTTACATCTATCGCGGCTACCGAATGGTAAACTGGGATCCGGAAGCCAAGACTACTTTGTCTGATGAAGAAGTTATCTTCGAAGAGAGACAAGGAAAATTATACTTTTTAGAATATAAAATTGAAGGAAGTAATGACTTCCTTACGGTTGCAACCACACGTCCGGAAACCATTTTCGGAGATACCGCTGTTTGTATCAATCCAAACGATGAGCGTTTCAAGCATCTGAAAGGAAAGAAAGCTATTGTACCGATCTGCAACAGAGTTGTGCCAATCATCGAAGACGAATATGTAGATGTGGAATTCGGAACAGGATGTTTAAAAGTAACGCCTGCTCACGATATGAACGACAAGACTTTGGGAGAAAAGCACAATCTTGAAATCGTTGACATCTTTAACGATGATGCCACTTTAAATAGTTATGGATTACATTATCAGGGTAAAGATCGTTTCGTTGTTCGTGAAGAAATTGCAAAAGAACTTGAGGATATTGGAGCCTTAGCTAAAACAGAAACACACTTAAATAAAGTCGGAACATCTGAAAGGACCAAGTGCGTTATCGAACCACGCTTGTCAGACCAATGGTTTCTGAATATGGAAGAATTGGTAAAACCTGCGATTAAGGCGGTTTTGGAAACAGAAGAAATCAAATTATATCCTTCCCGTTTTAACAATACCTATCGCCATTGGCTGGAAAACATCCGCGACTGGAATATCTCGCGCCAGTTATGGTGGGGGCAACAGATTCCGGCTTACTATTATGGCGATGGGAAAGAAGATTTTGTTGTTGCAGAAAATATTAATGATGCATTGGAATTAGCAAAAACCAAAACCAACAACCAACAACTAACAACCAACAACTTAACGCAGGATGCCGATGCATTAGATACCTGGTTCTCATCATGGTTATGGCCAATGGCTGTTTTTGGCGGAATCATGGAGCCGGATAATGAAGATTTTAAATACTATTATCCAACCAATGATTTGGTAACCGGACCGGATATCTTATTCTTCTGGGTAGCGCGTATGATTATTGCAGGGTATGAATATACAGGCGAGAAGCCATTTTCAAATGTCTACTTAACAGGATTGGTGCGAGATAAGCAACGCCGAAAAATGTCAAAGTCATTAGGGAATTCACCTGAACCTTTAGACTTGATTGATAAATTTGGTGCCGATGGTGTGCGTGTTGGACTGCTTTTGAGTGCTTCTGCAGGAAATGATATCATGTTTGACGAAGAATTGTGCAGTAACGGAAAAGCATTTGCCAATAAAATCTGGAATGCCTTTCGATTAATTAAAGGATGGGAAGTAGCCGACATTGCTCAGCCTGAAAGCTCTAAAGTTGCAATTGAATGGTATGAATCGAAACTGCAACAGACTTTGCTGGAGATTGAAGATCATTTTGAAAAATACAGATTGTCTGATGCGTTGATGGCAATTTACAAATTGGTTTGGGACGATTTCTGTTCGTGGTTCCTTGAAATGATTAAGCCTGCCTATCAGCAGCCAATTGACAGAACAACATTCAACAAAGCGATTGAAATGCTGGAAGCAAATCTAAAATTACTGCATCCATTCATGCCTTTTCTGACCGAGGAAATCTGGCAACATATTACCGACAGAAAACCTGAAGAAGCTCTGATTATTGCAGAATATCCAAAGATTACTTCGTTCAACGAAAAGCTTATTTCTGACTTTGAATTCACTTCAGAGGTTATAGCCGGTTTGAGAACGATTCGTAAGGAAAAAAACATTGCGATGAAAGACGCCATCGATTTAAAAGTGGTTAATAATGAAAAAGTATCGACTTATTTTGATAGCGTAATCATGAAACTGGGTAACATCGTTTCCTTAGAATATATTTCAGACAAGGTTGACGGAGCGTTAACGTACAGAGTAAAATCAAATGAATATTTTATTCCGGTTTCAGGAAATATTGATATCGCTGCTGAAATTGCTAAGCTGACAGAAGAACTAAAATATACTCAAGGTTTCCTGAAAAGTGTTCAGGCTAAATTATCTAACGAGAAGTTTGTTGGAGGAGCTCCTGAAAAAGTACTCGAAATGGAACGCAAAAAAGAAGCAGATGCTCTGGCAAAGATTGCCACGATAGAGCAGAGTTTAAAGAGTTTGCAGTAACAGAAAGCCCCAAATAGTTGGGGCTTTTTTGGTTTTATATTTTATATGGATTTTCGATTTCGAATAAATCGTTAAACTTTCTTTCTAATTTTTTCTTTTTCCATTCCATGTCCCACCTTGCGAAGAGAGACATAAGAATGATAGCTCCGTTAAACAGAACATATACAAAGGTTGGCACATCTGTTTGAAAATAGAAAATGCAATTGAACATAATGAACGCAATAATTGGAAAATACTTTATCCAGGCGATTCGTAGTTTGCCTATGGGTTCAACACTGTAATTTATATCCAGTTCATTGCCGTTACTTTTATAACTTCCTTTAAGCATGTATAGGGGAGGAGAAAAATTTGAATTTGATGTGAGCTCAAAAGAAGAATCGCTAAAACTCCCGTAAAAGTATTTTGGATTATAAACAAAGAGTGCTAAGACTCCTAATGGAATTTTAAACCGGGGTGACCCAATTTTTGTATTGGCTTTTAACTTATTCCGAAACTCTTTTACTGTAAGTTTAGATTTCATTTTAATAGATTGGTTATCAAGGTTTATCCCTTCCTGCAAACCGTTCATTGCCTAATAAGAAATCAATGGCTTTGCTGACATTTCTATCAATACTATCTTCTGATTTTAAATTTGAGATATACCGAACAATTTCATTTTGTCTTGATGGTGAGAGGGAATCAAAAGTTGCTTTAGCTTCTTTATTGTTTTCTAAAGCGGTTTTGAGTTTAGCATATTGTTGAATTGTTCTTTTTTCCGGATCAAATTCAACGGTAATTTCAATAGTTTCACCAATTCGCTTTGGGGAGTTTTTTAACATTGTTGTATTGATATACAACCTCCAGAAGCCACGATATCTTACTAATGTTTGAATATAAGGCTTATTATTGAGTCTTCCTTTTATTGGTATTGGGCCTTTATTTTTTCCGGCTTGCTCAAAAATTACATTCAAAACTTCTTCTGGTAAAAGTATGTATGGATTTATGCCGATGATTTCTAATTGAGCTTTTATTTTATGCACTTTTTCCCAGTCTATATTTCATGAGTAAAATTAATAAAAAATCCCACTTCTTTTAAAGCGTGATTCGAGGTTAAGTATTTATTGTAAATTAATCTTTTGATAAGTTTAAATTATTTTTTGCCGCCAAGCTTGCTGATGATAAAAACAATCAAAACGATTACGGCTATTACGATAAAAATTCCAAAACCTATTCCGGCTTTGAAAATAGTTTCTATTGCTTCACAACTTGTAAATAAAGTTATTATGAATATAAAAAGTGCTGCAAAATGTACGTACTTTTTCATGTTTAGTATAATTTCGGATTACCAAATAAAAGTATTAGTAATCGCACAGATTTATATTATACCTTTCCTCTAATAGATTGCATAATTCAAATGAATATCAGCTTGAAAAAGCTTCAAAAAATGCATTTCAACGTTTTTTGAGGTAAGTTATAGGAAAAATATTTTGCAAAATAAAAGAGTAATTACTTTTGGTCAAGCTAAAGCAATTGTGACAAATTTATTTGCATTGTATGAAAATAACAGTACCTATTTTTATGATAATTACCAGCTTTTATTCTTTGGGCAGCCTTGCCCAAAGCAGTAAGCATGTTCTTGTCAATGCAAAAATGGAAAATGCAGAAATGCTGGCAGATAATGGCCTTGCTGTAGTATCTTATCATGTTGAAGAAAGGATAAACATGCGGTTCGGAAGCAATATCACCACTTATGATGTTTCAAATATAGAATTGATCAATACAAATGATTTAGGAGAAAATAACGTTCGAATTGTAACTCCAAAATTCGCTAAAGTGAAAGTAGCACCAGTTAAATTGGATATTGAAATTCCGAAGCTTGAAACTTTAAAATCTGCAATAGTCACGTCGTCAAACCTAAGAAGAATTGATGTAATTGTTCCAAAAAAGAGAAGAGACTATGCCAATATTGATATCATAGAAACCTACGAAAGGATTTTGGATAAAGGTTACAAAACCGTCGATATGATTAAGAAAGTTGCCGATAGTCATTTTTTTGATGAAGATATGGAACTTGCCGCAAAATGGTATGGTGAATTATTTGATCTCAACCCTAATTTAGATACTGTTTATTATTTCAGATATGCCCAATCTCTTAAGGCAATCGGCAATACCAAAAAGGCCGAAGAAATGATGAAGATATTTGAAAGCAAAAATTTATAAAAATTAAAATCCCAACTTTAAAACGGGATTTTTTTTCTCGATTTTTACTTCAATTTTATTAACAATTTCAATTTTCTCTTTAACGATATTAATTGCATTTTATCGAAAAATATTTTAAAATATTTAGCAAAAAGTGTATTTAATCGGATTTTTTGGTTTTTCACGGGTTAAATTATGTTAAAAAAATGAAGTCTCTATACCTTTCGATTAGAATTTTGAATGTTAATAACTTTTTAATTTTAATTAGTATGAAAAATTTAGCCCTCCTTTTTATTGTAACTACTAATGCTTTTTCAGCCAACTGTATCGCCCAAAACAGAAACAGTTCTGCATCTGATTTAAAGATTGAAAATGCACTTGTAGTAGACGACGGATCTGCTAATAATGATCTTGCAGTCGTGTCTTACAAAGTCGAAGAAAGAATAAATGTAACCTTAGGAAGCAATATTACTACTTATGTCGTTTCAGACAAAAACCTAATTAATACAAATAATTTAGGAGGAAATAATGTCAGGATTGTAACACCGAAGTATGCAAAACCTAAAGTAGAATCAGTATTTAACAATGAGCCTCCCAAGGCTACTGTCACTACTTCGAAACCAGTAAAAACAACTAATGTTCCTTCAACAGCTGCTGTTGCTGTAAAAGACAGGGTAGTTAATATTGATATTGCCGATACTTATGAAAGGGTTTTAGACAAAGGATACAAATCGATAGATATGCTTAAAAGTGTTGGTAATAGCCGTTTTTTTGATGGCGATTTGGTTACTGCAGCAAAATGGTATTCTCAATTATTTGCAATGACTACTGATTTGGAAGCCGTATATTATTATCGTTATGCGGAATCATTGAAAGCTATTGGAGAGCTTGAAAAGTCTAAAGAGATGATGGCAATATTTGAAAGTAAAAATCAATAAAACATAAAAAAACCATTTCTTTAGAAATGGTTTTTTTATGTTGTCAGTTTCTAAACTATTAGAACTGTTCTCTTCCTGCAAAGTGAAAAGCTCCTTCAATAGCCGCGTTTTCATCACTGTCTGAACCATGAACCGCATTTTCACCAACAGAAGTCGCATATTTTTTACGGATTGTTCCTTCTGCAGCCTGAGCCGGATTTGTAGCACCAATTAAAGTTCTGAAATCTTCAACAGCATTATCTTTTTCAAGGATAGCAGCTACGATTGGTCCGCGTGTCATAAATTCAACTAATTCTCCATAAAAAGGTCTTTCAGCGTGAACTGCATAAAATGCTTTTGCATCAGCTACTGTTAATTGTGTCAATTTCATTGCTACAATTCTGAAACCACCTTCAGTAATCATATTTAAAATTCCACCTATGTGTCCGTTTTCAACAGCATCAGGTTTAATCATGGTAAATGTTCTATTCGTTGCCATTTTTGTTTGTTTTTTTAATTCGCGTGCAAAAGTAAACTTTTTATGCCATTATAAAAAACAGAACACTATCAATTCCTGATAATTTTTTGAACACTAAAATCTAGGCCAGACTTAATTTTAACAAAATAAACTCCCTGACTTAATGAACTTCCGTCCAACTGGAATTGAACTGCATTTGGAGTAAATTTTTGAATAGTTTTTCCCATCATATCGAATAGTTCAATGGTATCAATCGTTTTTGTATATGAAAAATTCCAGAAGTTATTTGTTGGGTTCGGATAAATTTTCAAATTTGAAATTGAATGCTCCGAATTGGATAACGTATTAGTAAAAGCATAATTGCCGGAAGTCCTTTCAAAATCAACATTGTAAGTTCCTGCAACCGCAGGAATATCGGGCCCGTTTTGAGTTCCTGTTCCTTGAGGAAATGTTGTTGCCCCCCAATTTATATCCCATGAATTATCTTTTCTGAATTTGAAAACACCATCAGTTAGAGTTAAATTAGCAAGAGTATAATTAAATCCATTAGTTGTGACCATATCAATATCTTCACCCCAGCCAACAGAAGTAGCGGAGCCTAAAATCCCGACACTTGGATAGGTAAAACTATATGCTCCAGTATTGCGGTTAAAAGTTACAAACCACTCCCCACCGGTTACCTGAATGCTTGGACCTCCAAGAACAGCTGTTCCGGACGGAAAAGAAGTGCTTCCCCAAACATTAGTTGTTGTATCATTTTCTCTAAAATAGGCAGTCCCGCTTGTAAAATTAAAGCCCGAAAGAGTATAAATAATATTATCTGTTGTAGACATATTAACATCAGCACCGGCAAATCCATTTATCGCATCTACTGCCGGCCCCCAAATACCA
>DBIH01000078.1 GCA_002296885.1 Flavobacterium sp. UBA807
TAGCTAACTGCAAAGCATCATTTAATTGTAATGGGTTGGTTTGTGCCTTTGCCGTATAGGATAAACTACTCGTTAGTAACAAAGCAATAACAGTAATTACAGGGTTTACCTTTTTAGGTTTTTTGGGTGTCATAACTAAATAATATAAAACAGGTAAAACAAATAAAGTCAATAATGTAGAAGTCAATAAACCACCTATTACAACCGTTGCCAAAGGTTTTTGCACTTCTGCACCTGCACTGGTTGACAAAGCCATTGGTAAAAACCCTAATGAGGCTACCGTTGCCGTTGCTAAAATGGGTCTTAACCTTGCAGCACTTCCTTTGTAAATGCGTTGTAATAAATCATCTTCTCCCTCGTCTTTCAGATTATTGTAATAACTGATTAATACAATACCGTTGAGTACTGCTACTCCGAATAATGCAATAAATCCAACTCCTGCCGAAATACTAAAATTCATTCCACGAACCCATAAAGCCAATATACCGCCAATAGCCGCTAATGGAATAGCCGAAAAAATAATGGTTGCTTCTTTGATTGATTTGAATGTAATAAACAGTAAGAAGAAAATCAGCAATAATGCCACAGGAACAGCCAATTGCAAACGCCCTTTTGCTTCCTGTAAATTTTGAAACTGACCGCCATAAGTAATGAAATAGCCTTCGGGTAGTTTTAGTTTAGCATCCAACTTTTTTTGAATGTCTAAAACCACGCTTTCCACATCACGCCCTCTAACGTTGGCTTCAATCACAATTCTACGCTGTGCATCTTCACGACTTATTTGCGATGGCGATGTTTTAAAGGTTACTTCGGCAACTTCGTTTAATGGTATTTGGTTACCGTTTGGAGTAGGAATCAATAAGCTTTTGAGTGCATCAATATCAGTATTTTCATTTTTTGGAATACGAACCACTAAATCAAACTTTCTTTCTCCCTCATAAACAACCCCAGTTGTTCCTCCTGCATAGGCAGTATTTATAATTCTGTTCACATTGGAAATGTTTAAACCATATTGCGCAATCTTATTTCGATTATAACTAACTACTAAATTTGGCATCCCTGTTACTTGCTCCACTTTAATATCGACTAAACCATCAATTGATTTTAAAAGGGGGACTGCTTTATTGGCTTCTGAAAAAAGGCGGTCTAAATTGTCTCCAAATATCTTTATGGCGATGTCAGATTTAACACCTGCAATCAGCTCATTAAAACGCATTTGAATTGGTTGTTCAAAAGACAAATTACATCCCGGAATAGTACTTAATTTTTCATTCATTTTTTCTGCTAATCCTTCTTTATCACTTGCAGTAGTCCAATCTTTTTTGTCTTTTAAAACCATAATTACATCGGCACTTTCAATCGGCATTGGGTCGGTAGGGATTTCACTCGTTCCAATTTTGCTAACCGTTTCTTTTACTTCGGGAAAAGTGAGGGCTAATTTTTCAAGTTGAGTGCCAACATCGATACTTTGAGGTAAGCTACTGCCTTGACGAATGGTATAATTCATTGCAAAATCGCCCTCGTCTAATTCGGGAATAAATTCGCCACCTAAAGAATTGAATATAAATAGTGATGCTATGAATAGAAAAACAGCAGTTCCAATAATCACAAATTTTCGTTCTAAAGCTTTTACCAAATAGGGTTGATACCAACTGTTGAGTTTATTCATAAACCTATCTGTAAAATTAGGTTTGTCGTGTATTTTTTTACTTAAAAATAGACTACTAGCCCACGGCACATAAGTAAGAGAGAGTATTAATGCTCCTAAAATGGCAAAACTTACCGTTTGCGCCATTGGCATAAACATTTTACCCTCAACACCACTTAAAACAAATAACGGAATGTAAACTATTAAGATTATAATTTGCCCAAAAATGGCACTACTCATAATTTTAGAAGAGTTACTGATTACTTCCTTATCCATTTGATTTTGGGACAGCCTATTGTTTTTATAATGCTTGGAAAAAATGTGCAATGTGGCTTCGACAATAATTACAGCTCCATCCACTATAAGCCCAAAATCTAAAGCTCCCATACTCATTAGATTGGCACTCAATCCAAACATATTCATAATGATTATGGCAAATAACATCGCTAAGGGAATTACCGAAGCTACTATTAGCCCAGCACGTAAACTTCCTAAAAACAGCACCAAAACAAGAATTACAATTAGTGCTCCTTCCAATAAATTTGTACTAACTGTGTGAACTGTTCGGTCAATTAACTTTGTTCTGTCAACAAAAACATCAATTTTCACCCCTTGAGGCAATGATTTTCCGATTGATTTTATTTTATCTTTTACTCTTTCAATAACCCGCACAGCGTTTTCACCTTTTTGCATCAAGACAACACCTCCGACAGTTTCTCCGCTACCGTTTCTTGTCATTGCACCATAGCGAGGTGCTGAACCAAATTTTACTTCCGCAATATCTTTTATCAGTATAGGAACACCAGTATTGTTTTTTACCACAATATTATTGATGTCCTCCAAGTTTTTAATTAATCCTTCTCCTCGTATAAAGTAGATATTCGGACCTTTATCGATGTAACTTCCGCCTGTATTTTCGTTGTTGTTTTGCAGCGCATCAAAAACATCTATTAGTGTTAGATTATTGGCAGCTAATCGCTCTGGTTTTACCGAAACTTCATATTGCTTGAGTTTACCACCAAAGCTACTCACATCGACCACGCCAACAGTTCCTAATAACTGACGGCGAACAATCCAATCTTGGATAGTTCTTAATTCGGATAGATTGTATTTCTTTTCATAGCCTTTTTGTGGCACTAAGACATATTGAAAAATTTCTCCAAGCCCTGTGGTTGGTGGCAATAATTCGGGAGAGCCGTATTGTTTGGGTATGTTTTCTGTGGCTGTTTTTATTTTCTCGTCAACACGCTGACGAGCGATATTTACAGGCACGTTATCCTTG
>DBIH01000225.1 GCA_002296885.1 Flavobacterium sp. UBA807
AATAAAATTGCCTGGTCACGCTATAATACTTATTTAAAAATCCTCGAAGGAGACGATGAGCATTACCGTCAGGACATTTACAATGACGACCGTATTGCGAGTGACGAAACAAGAAAATCTTAAAGCATGAAGGCAGTTATTCAGCGTGTTTCTCGGGCTTCAGTAACTATCGAAGGAATAAAAGTCGCCAATATCCAAAAAGGATTATTGGTTCTTGTCGGTTTTGAAGATGCTGATAATGATTTTGATTTGGATTGGATGACTTCAAAGATTGCCAATCTGCGTATTTTTGATGATGAAAATCACGTGATGAATCTATCACTAAAAGATGTTGATGGTGAAATGATAATAGTGAGTCAGTTTACGTTGCAGGCATCTACCAAAAAAGGCAACCGTCCGTCGTATTTGAAAGCAGCAAAACCCGAAATTGCCATTCCGTTATACGAATCATGCATCCGAAAAATGGAAATAGAGTTGGGCAAAAAAGTACAAACCGGAAAATTTGGTGCCGATATGAAAGTCGAGCTGCTAAACGATGGTCCGGTAACCATAATCATCGACACAAAAAACAAGGAATAAGCTTGTTAAGTTAAAGTTAATTTTTCTATATTTGGTAAAACGTAGTTTTGATGAAGCTAAACATTTTACCTTTTTTTATTCTTTTATTTTCCGCACTAAGTTTTGGGCAAAAAACAGAATATTCATCATTAACCATTCCGGATAGTTTAAAGCAAAACGCCAACGCTGTTATTCGCTCAAATGAAATGAATATTGACATTGTTTCGCAAAAATCAATGACAATCAGTTCTACAGTTGTCACTACGGTTTTAAATGAGCTGGGATTGCGAAGCCTTGACTTGTCGGAGTACTACGATAAGAATACAAAAATTACCTCTATAGAGGCATCTGTTTATGACAGTTCAGGCAAATTTTTGAAAACCTATAAAAGAAAAGATTTTAAAGACACAAGTGTTGCCGATGGAGTCTCAATTTTCAATGATAATAGAGCTTTATATCTAGATTACACACCGATAACCTATCCATTTACTATGGTGTTTGAGACTGAAATTGAAACGTCTAATACTGCATTTATACAGCCTTGGAAACCAATAAATGGTTATCTGGTCAGCACAGAAAAAACTTCGTTTACAATCAATTTTAAGGCAGAATTAAATCTTCACAAAAAAGAAGTCAATTTCTCTTCTAAATATCCAATTGAAAAGAAGGAATCACCAACTTCGGTAAGTTATAGTGCAAAGAATTTAGTTGCCAAAAAAAGAGAAGAACTAAGCCCAAGTTTTGTCGAAACTTTTCCAATGGTATATTTTGCACTGGAAAAATTTGAATTAGAGCATGTTGAAGGTCAAGCAAATAATTGGAATGATTTTGGGAAATGGTACTACAATTCCCTATTGGCCGATACTGAAGAAATTCCGCAAGAAACACAATCAAAACTAAAACAGCTGATAGGAAGTCAGAAAGACCCAATTGAAATTGCTAAAATCGTCTACAAATATGTTCAGGAAAAAACACGTTATGTAAGCGTGCAGGTTGGTATTGGTGGTTGGAAACCTATGTTGGCAAAAGATGTCGACAAATTAGGCTACGGAGATTGCAAAGCATTGTCAAATTATACAAGATGCTTACTGAAATCAGTTGGAGTCACGTCTTATTATACGGTGGTTTATGCAGGACATGATGAAACAAAAGATTTGCTGAACGATTTTGCTTCCATTCAGGGAAACCATATAATCTTAACATTGCCTGTTGATAAAGATTTGGTCTGGCTTGAATGTACCAGTCAGATTCTTCCTTTTGGTTTTCAGGGCGATTTTACAGATGATAGAAATGTATTGCTGGTAAAGCCTGAAGGAGGTGAAATAGTAAAAACCAAAGTTTTTACGGAACATGATAATCTAAAAACTACAAAAGGATCCTATCAAATTACTGAGAAAGGAGACTTACTAGGTAAAGTAAGTATGATATCCAAAGGATTAGAATATAATAGTGAATTTAGAAATGAACGCCTGAGTAGGGAGGATCAGATAAAAAACTATAAAGAAGAATTTGATAATATCAATAACCTTAAAATCAATAAAATAAACTTAAGTAATAATAAAGATAAAATAGAATTTACTGAAGATTTAGAATTAGAAGCCGAAGGTTATGCCCAAAACACAGGTGGTAAATTGATGTTTGCCCTGAATGCTTTTGATCAAAATTCTTATGTGCCGAAAAAGTACAAAACCCGCGAATTTCCTTTTCAGATGGAAAGAGGTTATACCAATGAAGACGAAATAGAAATAACGATACCGGATAGGTTTGCAATCGAAGCCAAGCCAAACGGAGTTGAGCAGGATTCTGAATTTGGGTACTATAAAATTGAATTTAATACACTGAGTCCAAACAAAATTTTCTGCAAAAGAAAATTAGTTCTTAAAAAAGGTTTTTATGATAAATCTAAATATGAAAATTATAGAAAATTCAGAGAAACCATTGCCAAAACAGATAACTCTAAAATAGTTATCACAAAAGCCTAACATCATGAGGAAAATAATAATTGCAATTTGTGTACTAATGACTAGCTTGTCTATTTCACAAAATCACGAATTAGGAAAAGTTACTATCGAAGAGTTAAAAGAAAAGGCGTGCCCGTCTGATACATCTGCCGCCGCCGCCGTTTTATTCAATGTCGGAAGAACTTATTTTGAGTATTCTGGCGATGACGGCTTTAGAATAATAACTGAAATAAATACCAAAATAAAAATTTACAAAAAAGAAGGATATGAATATGCCAATCATACTGAAAGAGCATACATAGGAGGAAATAGCTCTGAAAAAATTGATGTTTCAAAAGCGGTAACCTACAATCTTGTTGGCGATAAAATTGAAAAAACAAAACTTGGGAGTGACGGTGAGTTTGATGAAAAAGTAAATAAGTTCTGGAACAGAAAAAAAATAACAATGCCCAACGTGAAAGTGGGTTCCATAATTGAGTACAGAATCGTTATCACATCACCATACATATCAAATTTCCCAGACTGGGAATTCCAAAAGGATATCCCGGTAAACTATTCAGAATATACAACTTTTATACCAGAATATTTTGTTTACAATGTACACTCAAAAGGATATTTTACTCCAAAAAATGAAAAATCATCTAAAGGAAGAACTATCAATTATTCTTATTCAGAGGGGACCGTTCCCATTTTGTCAAGGACAACAAATAGTGGTGTAATTAATACTTCAATGAATTTTCAGGAAAACGTAGTTAAATATACACTCGAAAATATACCGGCACTTAAAGATGAAGGATATGTAAATAATATTAAGAATTATCAGGCTAAATTAATACACGAACTTTCAATGACAAAATATCCACATAGCCCAATTAAAAGTTATGCCACTGACTGGGAATCTGTTGTAAAAGGTATATATAACAACGATGATTTTGGAACAGAACTGAATAAGACAGGCTATTTTGAGAAAGATATTGACGCTGTTCTAAATGGAGTTACAGCTCCTGAAGAACGTATTGCCACTATTTTTAATTATGTAAAGAACAGAATGAATTTTACCGAATTTCAAAGCATTTATTGTGATGATGGTGTTAAAAAAGCTTATCAGGATAAAAAAGGCAATGCAGCCGAAATCAATTTAATGTTAACCGCCATGTTGCGTTATGCAGGTGTTCAGGCCAATCCGGTTATAATTAGTACACGCTCAAATGAAATTTCTTTGTTTCCTAGTAAATCAGCTTATAACTATGTCATCTCAGGAGTTGAATTGAACAACCAGATTGTGCTGTTTGATGCAACAAGCAAATATTCCCTGCCCAATATATTACCAATAAGAGACTTGAACTGGTTTGGTAGGATTATTAGAAAAGACGGAACTTCAGAAGGGATTGATTTAATGCCGACATCGAATTCGAAAGATGTCGTAAGTATCATGGCAAGCATCAATGAAAAAGGTGAAGTCACCGGGAAAATCAGGGATCAATATTTTGATTACAATGCTTTTATGTTCAGAGTAAACAATAATGCTATTGCCAAAGAAAGTTATGTTGAAAAATTAGAAAAAAGACATGAGGGATTAGAGATTGGAGAATACAATGTTCAGAATAATACTGACTTATCACAGCCAATCATAGAGAATTATGATTTCACATCAAATAATTCGGTAGAAATTATTGGCGATAAAATGTATGTCTCACCGTTTCTCTTTTTTGCTATGAAAGAAAACCCATTCAAGCAGGAAACTCGCGAATATCCGATTGACTTTATATATCCAGATCAGAGCAAATTCAATATAAGTTTGACAATACCGGCAGGTTATGTTGTCGAAACATTACCGCAACCCAAAGCAGTTTCGATGCCTGAAAATCTCGGAAGTTTTAAATATATTATCTCGAATAACGGAAGTCAAATCCAACTACTTTATACTCACGATACCAATCAGGCTATTATCGGTACCGAATATTATGAAGCTCTAAAAAATTTCTACAAAGAAATTGTAGACAAACAAACCGAAAAAATAGTGCTTAAAAAAGTATGATTCTATGACGAGACTTGGTTTTATATTCTTTTTTGTGTTATTGATTTCTTTTAAGGCTATTGGGCAAAAGTTAGAATTAGACAAAGTAACAAAAGACGAATTATTGGAAAGAAGATGTCCGGGCGATACTTCCGCTCCGGCTGCATTTTTATTTAAAAAAGCAAAAACATTTTTCAAATATACCGATGACAAAGGGTTTATTTCTGTTACTGAATTTCAAATTAAAATTAAAATTTATAAAAAGGAAGGATTAGCATGGGCAAATTTCAAACTGCCTTTTTATATTGGATATGAAAAACTGGATGATGAATCTATACAAATCGAAAGTGCATTTACTTATAACTTAGAAAACGATAAGGTTACAAAAACCAAAGTAACGGGTGAAGGAAAATTCGAAGAGCAAATCAATGAATACTGGAAAGTAAAATCTTTAACTTTTCCCAATGTAAAAGAAGGTTCCATCATTGAACTGAAATATATCCTGAAAACCGAGAATATACTTAAGTTACCCGAGTTTCAGTTCCAGTATGAAATTCCGGTAAATAATGCCGAATACATAACTGAAATTCCGGAACTCTATATTTACAAAGGCATTCAAAAAGGTTTTATTGAAGTTTCAAAAGAAGAAAAAATTGAAAGCGTCTCTCAGTCTTTTGATGGAAAAGCTGGTCTGGTCGGAGGTATAACCAGTCAGTTAAGTTACCGACAGGTCAAAACAAAATATACTTTAAAAAATGTTCCTGCACTTAAAGAGGAAAGCTATGTAAATAATATCGAAAACTATTATGGAAAAATAGACCACGAATTACAAATTATCCGAATGCCGGATAAAGCTCCCAAAAATGTAGCTACAACCTGGGAAGATGTTGCAAAAGCTGTTTACGAAGATGAGGATTTTAATAACGCAACCCACAAATTTGATTATTTTAATTTTGATATTTCCGCAATCATTAAGGGAGTTTCTTCAGCCGAAGAGAAAACAAAAAAAATATTCAATTATGTCAAAGCCAGAATGAACTGGAACAAAAGGTTTGGCTATTATCCACGGCAAAAAATGGATAAAGCTTATACGGATAAGGTTGGTAATATTGCCGAAATTAATTTGATGTTAGTTTCAATGTTGCGAATGGCGGGTGTAGACGCAAACCCAGTTCTGGTCAGTACCAGGGAAAATGGTTTTGCTGTTTTTCCGAATCGCACATTATTTAATTATGTTATCGTTTCAGCTGATATTGACGGGAAGACTATCCTGTTAGATGCTACCAGCAAGAATGCCGATCTTAATGTTCTACCCATTAGAGATCTGAATTGGACCGGACGTTTAATAAAGAATGATGGAACTTCTACAGAAGTAGATTTAATGCCTAAAACCAATTCCCGAAAGATGCTGAATATGATGGCAACCATAAATGAAAATGGAGAAGTAAGCGGGAAAATCAGGCAACAGTATTTCGATTATAATGCGTTTGTTTTCAGGGATAAATATAACGGCTCAGCAAAAGAAACTTATATAGAAAAGCTCGAAAGACAAGAACAAGGGCTAGATGTTTCTGCTTATGAAGTTCAGAATAGTTATGATTTAGAGCTGCCAGTAGTGGAAAACTATGATTTTACTTCAAACAATTCCGTCGAGATTATAGGTGATAAAATGTATGTATCTCCATTTATATTTTTTGCAGAAACAGAAAACCCATTTAAACAACAAACGAGAGAATACCCTGTTGATTTTGTATTTCCAACACAGGATAAGTTTAGTATAAGTTTAACATTGCCGCAGGGTTATGTTGTAGAAACATTGCCACAACCTAAAGCAATCTCTATGCTCGACAATCTTGGTAATTTTAAATACAACATCTCTAATAATGGCAACCAAATTCAGTTGCTCTACACAAGGGATATAAATCAGGCAGTAATTGGTCCCGAATACTACGAAGTACTGAAAAACTTCTTCAAAGAAATTGTCAACAAACAAACAGAGAAAATAGTACTCAAAAAAGCGTAGTGTTTTTTTTTGAGTTGTATATTTGAATTTTAAAAACAACTCATAACGATGGACCTAAAAAACTCCCAACTCGAAGTAGACAACTGGATTAAAAACCATGGCGTTCGTTATTTTAACGAACTCACAAACATGGCGCAGCTTACCGAGGAAGTAGGTGAGGTTGCTCGAATAATAGCCCGCCGTTATGGTGAGCAATCCGAAAAGGAAAGCGATAAAAACAAAGACCTTGGCGAAGAACTGGCCGATGTGGTTTTTGTTGTGCTTTGTCTGGCAAATCAAACAGGCATTGACCTGCAGGCTGCCTTCGATAAAAAAATGGATTTAAAAACCAAACGCGATCACGACCGCCATCACAATAACGATAAACTAAAGTAATTGTGAATTTACTTCTTAAATCTTCAGTTGTTAATCAACAATCTTCAATAAAAATTTCGGGCTCAAAATCAGAAACCAACCGATTGTTATTGTTGCAGGCATTATATCCAAATCTGACTTTGGGAAACACTTCCAATTCCGATGATTCCGATGTAATGACAAAGGCACTTATTTCAAATGATAAAACAATTGACATTCATCATGCCGGAACTGCAATGCGTTTCCTGACGGCTTACTTCGCCATTCAGGAAAACCGGGAAGTGGTTTTAACAGGTTCCTCCCGAATGAAAGAACGCCCAATCAAAATCCTCGTGGATGCCATCCGCCAACTCGGAGCTGAAATATCGTACGAAGAAAATGAAGGTTTCCCACCAATTAGAATCAAAGGCAAAAAATTGACCCAAAGTAAAGTTTCACTTTCAGCCAATGTCAGCAGTCAGTATATTTCGGCACTTTTACTTATAGCGCCAAAACTTGAAAACGGTTTGGAGCTGACATTAGAAGGCGAAATTACTTCGGTGCCCTACATCAAAATGACCTTGAGCTTGCTAAACGAAATTGGAGTAGAAACTTCCTTTGTCGGAAATAAAATCACAGTCAAACCAACTGTCACCCTGAGCGCAGTCGAAGGGTCTTATCCCTTTTCGCTTACGGTTGAATCCGACTGGAGTTCGGCTTCTTATTTCTATTCCATAGCCGCACTTTCTGAAATCGGAACCGAAATCAAACTTTCAAGTTATAAAAAAGACAGCTTACAGGGCGATTCTGTTTTGGCAGAAATCTATAAAGACTTTGGAGTAGAAACGGTCTTTCAGGAAAATGCAATTCACTTAAAAAAAGCAAATAATTCAAAATTTGAAATTCTAAATTTGGAATTAAATAATGCTCCCGACATTGCCCAAACCATAGCCGTAACTTGTTTCGGATTGGGAATTGGCTGTCATCTGACAGGCCTGCATACACTCAAAATAAAAGAAACCGACAGATTGCTGGCATTAAAAAATGAACTGGAAAAACTCGGAGCTGAGGTTTTCATTACCGATGAAAGCCTGATACTTGAAGCCTCTTCTGCAATAAATCAGAATATAAAAATCAAAACCTACCAGGATCACCGAATGGCAATGGCTTTCGCGCCTTTGGCTCTCAAAACAAATATCATAATCGAAGAAGCCGAAGTAGTTTCAAAATCCTATCTCGCATTTTGGAATGATTTAGAAAGCATTGGCTTTAAAATCACGGAAACCGCCTAATCATCTGGGTTTTCGAAAATAAAATGCGATTTACTTGACAACGCCTGTTTCACGATAGTATATTTGCGCGTTAAAATTATACACTAAACTTTTTTAAATGAAATTATCTCATTTCCAGTTTAATCTTCCAAACGAATTATTAGCGGAATTCCCAGCAGAAAACAGAGACGAATCCAGATTAATGGTGGTCAACAGAAAAACAAAAACCATTGAGCACAGATTATTCAAAGACATTATCGATTATTTCGAAGATGGCGATGTGATGATTCTGAATAATACCAAAGTTTTCCCTGCTCGTATGTACGGTAACAAGGAAAAAACAGGCGCAAGAATCGAAGTTTTCTTATTGAGAGAGCTTAATGCCGAGCAACGTCTTTGGGATGTATTGGTTGATCCTGCCCGTAAAATCAGAATCGGAAACAAATTATACTTTGGCGATGACGATTCATTGGT
>DBIH01000102.1 GCA_002296885.1 Flavobacterium sp. UBA807
AGATTTCATTGCGGGCTATTTGTTCAGGGTTTTGGTTAGGCATTGTGTGGGTTTGTTGTTTCAAACTTAGGGAAAATCTATCATGTAGACAATCTTTATCATTAGGATTTTTAACATTCCTTAAAATGAAAAAAAAGTCCTTAGCTTAAAGAAAGAAAAACATTTTGCTTTTTAAACTAACTCATTTACTAAAATAATTAGGGACTGCCGGTATCGTTTCCTGACTTTTGGCTTTGGATACTTCTGCTTCGTATCTCTTTTTTTCATTTTCGCTCCAGGTTTCATACATTTTTTGATAATAAAGCTCATTTGAAGTTTTGTAGAGTTCTATAGAATCTAAGGTTCTTTTCTTCCAAAGCTCGAGCTTTTCCAGGCGCAGTTTTGAATTGTACTGTTGCGCATCATCATATTCTTCCGTAACCATACGATATTGTGCCCCCACATTCCCTCCATACAATAACGATAAGGGAAATAAGATGAGGAAAGCAGCCAATGTAAGCGCATTAGATTCTGAAACAGAAAAAATCTTTGTTTTTTTATCTTCACTTTCCTCACCCCCATCGCTACTTTTTCGGAAAAGAAAATAGGTGATGGCCGTTCCGATTAAAGTTAAGACAGAAGACATGACGGTATCTGCAATGGGACTTCTGTTGTTGCCCATAATGACACCTATCACAAATCCGAGACAAATCAAACCACATCCTATTAAAAGTTGAGTTACATCCATTTGTTTGAGTTTGCATACATACTTTAAAATTAAATATAAAATCAAGTAAATTAACCAGGCAAAGCCCAGATATCTGAGATAAGGAAAATCTAAAACAGTCATTTTTCAGGGTATTAATTAGTATTGTTACTTTTTAAAAGTTTTTGTTTTTGCAGTTCCATCTTATTTTTGTCTAAGACGTCTTCTGTTTTCAAGGGTAATTTTTTTGGAGCTAAATCGGGTTTTTTAGGCAGCTCCATATCTTCCCCTAAATGCATCTTAGGAGCTGAGGGTAGTGGCACCACTATAGGTTTTGGTGTTGTAAGTGTTGGGTTTGGTACCATTGGTTTAGGAGGGATAGTCACTTTTGGTTTAGGGGAGAGCGTTCCCGGTGTTTGTGCCTTTGTCAAAAAAGTGAACAGTATGCATATAAAGATTAATGTATTCTTCATGATAATTATTAAATTTTAAGGGTTTTAGGCATATTACACGCCGTATTAGAATTAGTACGGAGATTAGATTAGTTTTCCGTTTTTTACTTCTATATTTTGAGATCAGAACATTTAACGGGTTAATCATTTTCGTGCTTTGTCAATTTTATCCTTGCTGATTTTTGCAATAAATTGTTCAGTTTGTTCAACCAGTATATCAAAATGATGCGAGGGATGTTTGTCCTGATGATCCAGACCATCACGTATAGCTTCATCCTCGGTTGTTCTCCATTTACTTTGCAAATCTCCTTCCTTACACACTGCCTTATATTGAGCTGTGGATCTTAAAGGTTCGTTTTTCGAATTGTCTTTCTTTGCCATGATTTAAATTATTTAGGGTTAAAACTTATTGGGAATGCTATCCGCAATCCAATGTTATTTCTTTCTATGAATGAGTAATCTGAATTTTTTGAATTAAAAATATTGACTACGTTGTAGTAAAGCTCAACATTGATAATGGATTTATCATTTTTTTTATCAATGAACGGAAATACAATTCCGAATCCAGCGTTATAAACAGGCTTTATATCATCTGTATACTTACTATTGGGAAAAATGTGATATCCTATTGAACTATTGTTAAAAGGGAAATGATAAAAATCAACATCCAGATTTATCTGATTGATGTCTGTTTTATATTTTCCGGCATAGGCAAAATACTTTTCAGTTGTTACTCTGGTTTGATTGGCATTAGTTGCCACTTCTTTAGTTTCTGTAACTTCAACTCTCTTTAGATCATTGAAATTGCTTTTATATTTATAGGTCAGCGATGTAGTAAAGTAGGTTGCCTTTTCTCTATCAGAATTTAAATTCACATAGGAATATTGTGTTTTAAATTCATGACTTATATAATTGTCCTTTGTTATCTGCGTGGCATACGGCTGCAGAGGGTCAAGCAATCTAAACTCATCATTTTTTATTTTATAGGCCAGAGAAATCCAGGAAAAACAAAAGCCAACGATTTTTAGTTTTGAAATATCGTTTTCTTTCAATTTATCGGCTCTTATGTTTCCGATTTTCATCCTTTCCTTAAGAGGATTGAAAGCATTATTTAAAGTTACGTTCTCCTGAATTTTATCATTGTTTTGTTTCTGTTTGAATTTCTGCATGTTAATTTGGGCATTTAGTAATTCAATTGTTCCTGCATTTGGGTTAACTTTCGCTTTTTCCTCGAGGAGCTTTTTATTAAGTTGCTCAATAGTAACTGTAATGGTTGAATCTTCCTTTGTTAATTTATCATTTTCAATAATCCGTGTATTGACATCATATGAAGCTTCAATTTTTGCTTTAGAGTCCTTCCATTCCTTTTCAGTTTTTTCGTCTGTTTCTTTCTGCTTGTCAAAATCACTTTTGTAATAGCGCAATACCCTTTTTGTTTTCTTATTAAGAAAATGGTATTGCAACTCAAGCGAAATGTTGGTATTCAATTTAGAGTTATTAAACACCGAATAAATACCGTCAGTAACTCCTCCTGTCATTTTGCCTATGATCACATTGCCGTTTTCAAGAATAAAGTTTGGGCTAAATGTAGCCTCTGCTTTCTCAGGGTCTACAGCGGCATAGCTTCCAACAGTATTCGTGCTTTGTCCTGTAATTAATTTTGAAAAATTGACATTGATGATTTTATTGAATTGTTTTTTTGATAACAATTCTTTGGTTTCAGTTAGATCGATACTATCCTTATTGATGAGTTGTGAGTATGCTGCTGCATTAATAAAAACAAATAACAGTATTAGATATTTTTTGACTACAGAGACACAAATTGAGTGGATTGATAATTTTGTTTTCATGGTAACTATCTGGTGTTTAGGTTAAAATCTTCACGTTATTTTCCTTTTATGATTTTGAGCAGTTCTCCAAAAACAGAGGAATTTTCCAACTCGCTGATATCATATTTATCCGGTGTGAATAAATCCATCGATTCTTTTAGAAGCAGCTTGTCACTTAATGAATCCAATTCAATTGCATCGGCACGGGCATTATAAAATGCTGCCACGCGCAGCAGGTATTTAAAAACCCTGAACAAAATCTGGACTAAAAAGATTAACACTACCGTTGCGGATATCCTTAGCGAAAGGCTGTCATAAACCGTAAGCGGCTTATTGAAGGCTGTAAAAGGTTTTGTAATCTCACGGAAGCTGATGATGATTATTGCTATGATTAGAAGAAAAAGGATTATGGCGATGTTGTTAAACAATACCCCGCGAAACCTTATTTTTTGAACTAGTTTCGCCTTTGTATCATTGGCAATATATTCCCTGTTATCAAAGAGTATCTGATTAAAATTAAATAAAAGTATCAGGCTTATAAGTAATACCAGTGACAATCCAAATTGCAAGTGGGTACTCCATGACTGAATTGGTTTTTTATCTTCGAGATAGAAGAAACCAATTAATAATGTTATGATACAAAGGCCTAATCCTATATAGCCTAACTGTATTCTAAAGTTTCTATTAATTTTAATCATATCTATTCGTTTTGATGGTATATATGAAGTAATTGAACTCCAGGTTCATTTGATTGGCTAAAGGCATAATACCATACACCCTTAATTTTTATACTCATATAAGTCCCCAAGTAATTGTTTGTATTTCGGGTGTGCCAATGATATCGAAATACACAAACTTTAAAAATTTGGTGTCTTCCGACTGGTATAATTCCAGTTTGTCGGATAAGGACACTGTAACAGCATGGTGTTTTATAAATTTTTGTGGCATAACATCTTATTTATATTGACTTCTATTATAGAGGCAGAACTTCCTATGTTTTAGTTTTTTTACCGGATTTAGCAGTACTTGATTTCTTAGTGGTAACTGATTTATTATCATCCAGGACCGTATCCACATCATTAAGGTACATCGATGGTAATTCCGTAGTAACTGAATATAAGTCTATCAGGGCTTTTTCATTCACTTTTTCAAGTGAGGTTATGTTTGTTGAGCCACTTCCTGCTTTCCAGGCTGCTTCCCAGAAAGCAGTTAAATACCTACTGCCAAGTGCTAAACATTCTACTGTCTTATCCCCGAATTGTTCATAGAGAGCTGTGGGAACATCTATTTTTTCTTCTTTCGCTTTTTTATATGCTTCAACTATAGTAATCGGCGGAAGCTTTTCCTGTGTTTTCTCCATCAATTTTAAAAGAGCAAAACCTGCTTCTTGTCCTGACAACATTGACTCGATAGTAACTTTATTAATAGAGCTGTTTATATCTTCAAGAATGGTTCTGAGACCCGGAAGTATCTTTTCATCAATGTATTTATCTATCATTTTGTCTTCAAATGCAACATGAACACCTTTTCCCGGGTTCGTAAGGATTGAATAAACATCGCCTTTTTTATGAGGATCTTTACTGGTTTTAGGACTGTCTTTTTTTGCTGTGTATTTATCCTTAAAAGCATCTTTAGGATTTCCGTCACTCATGTAGGACGAATGCAACGGCTGGCAGGCATCCCCCCAATAATGTGCGCTTACACCTGCTGCAAAAAGAAATTTGGCTACATCCTTCTCTTCTTTTAAAGCTTTTACCATGTAATTGTAAATTTGCCAAACTCTAAAAAAGATAAGTCCATAATGATGAACCGGGTCACTTGCTATGGGTTTTATGCCTGTTCTTTCTTCTCTCTCTTTTTTTAACTCTTCCGTTATTCTCTCAACATTTGCTATACCTGTTTTTTCGTTATCAATATTTTTGTAGTAATCCATCAATGTCTCAGTTGTCAAATCAGTCGGTATCTTACATTTTGCAAATAGATTTTTACTACCATCCTTTGTTGGTGCGTCAACATCAGCATAATGATTTGGATTTTCATGACCTTTTCTACCCCAGGGAGCTTTATCAGTTTTTATTTGTTTCCAAACAATATCGGGCACATCAGCTAATGCACAGAAAGGATTGTCTGGGTTTTTGGGATTCCTTGAGAGATTTTGCAAATCAGATTTATCTTTATTCTTGTCATCTAAATGCTTACTGATATTTGCAATGTCGAAACTGATATTGGCAATGTTGTTTTTAAGGAGCTTTTTTAAATTTTCATCTTTAATCGCATTCAAAAGAATTGCAGACGCTGCTACCGTATAATGTCCAACTTTCCCCCAGCTGTAATCATTATCCAGATTCCAGCCCCTTACCAGGTCAACATTCATTTCACGACAAATAACACTCAGCGAAGTTGATAAGGAATAGCTGTACCGTGATTTTTGATTTCCACTA
>DBIH01000038.1 GCA_002296885.1 Flavobacterium sp. UBA807
AATTAAATGCAGCTTGGACAGCGTTCTTAAACTCAACAACTGCTTCAGGCGGATGTGGTGGAGTATTGACAAGATCAACTTGTAGTGCACCATCATTATGCGGAGGTTATACTGATGTTACCTGGACTTACACAGTAGCTACTTGTGGTCAGTCATCAGGATGTGGAACTAGCAATACTACTACTCAATCTCAGTCAATTACTAGAAGATTTACAGTAGCAGCTCCGGATCCAATAACATTCAATGCAGGAAACAATGTGACTATACCGGCATGTAGCACTCAAGCTGAATTAAATGCTGCATGGACAGCGTTCTTAAATTCAACAACTGTTACAGGTGGATGTGGTACTACATTAACTAGATCTTCTTGCAGCGCACCATCATTATGTGGTGGATATGTTGACGTAACTTGGACTGCAACTACTGCGTCTTGTGGTCAACAATCTGGTTGTGGAAGCACAAGCAACTCACAATCAATTACAAGAAGATTCACAGTATCTGCTCCAACACCAGTTGTATTTACTTGTGGAAATAATGTAACTGTATCTGGTAGTAGCACTCAAGCTCAAATTACAGCTGCTTGGAATGCTTTCTTAGCATCAACTACTGCAAGTGGTGGATGTAACGCAACATTCTCAAGAACTAATCCTGCTATGCCTACAACTTGTGGAGCTTATGCAGATGTAACTTGGACTTATACTGTAGGTTCTTGTGGAGCACAATCAGGATGCGGAAGCAGTAATTCTATGACATGTACTAAGAGATTTAGTATTGGCGGAAGTTCAACTGCAGTTACAATCAACGTTTCTGATGTAACGCTTCCATCTTGTAAAACTCAGGCACAGGTTAATGCTGCATGGGCATCGTTCCTTGCATCAGCTACTGTAAGTGGAGGAAGTGGAACATTGACCAACAATGGAGCCTCTAAAACAATTCCATCAGCTTGTGGTGGTTATGCAGATGTTACCTGGACATATGTTGGTAGCGGATGTGGACAAGTTGTTGTTACTTGTGGTGGTCAGACTACTACGGTTAATAATACTTACACTGTTACAAGAAGATTTACAGTTCAATCTGGTGGTGAAGTTAATGTGTCAGGACCAGCTAACGTAACTTATGTTAACACCAGCTTCGCAAGTCAATATGCAGTTAATAATGCATTTGCTTGTTGGTTGGCTCAGTTTACAACAGTAAGTTCAGGATGTGGATCAACAGCAGTATTCAGCGGAGATTGCAGAGTAGCTCCAAGTTGGACTACAGGAGGTTCAGTGAGAGTTGTTTACAGCATCACAGGAAACTGTAATTCTGATAGTGTTTGTGCTACATTCACAATCACAAGAGGATCTACTTGTAAAGCATCAGCTGAAGTTACTGTACCAATGACTGCTAAAGCTTATCCTAATCCATTCAGTGAAAACTTCAACATCGACTTGACAACTTCAAGTGTTGAGAAAGTAGGAGTTTCCATCTTTGATATGACTGGAAAATTAATCGAACAACGTGAGGTTAATGCTAATGAAGTTTCAGGATTACAAATAGGAGATCGCTTTGCTGCAGGAGTTTACAATGTAATTGTTTCTCAAGGAAATGAAGTGAAAACTTTAAGAGTAATCAAAAGATAATGATAATTAGAGGTGATAAACCCTCCAGGATTTGGAGGGTTTTGAACCACTTAAAATTTTAATATTATGAAAAAAAATGTAATAAGTTTTATTCTAACATTAGTGTTAGGTATTACAACTTCTTTTGGTCAGACTCAGGGTTGTGCGGGTCAATTCAAAACATTTACAATAGGTGGATGGGGTACTAACTGTAATGGAAATAATCCAGGATGTTACAGAGATGCACATTTTGATGCAGCTTTCCCTGATGGAGTGGCCATAGGATGCGGAAATAACAAATTGATATTTGATTCTTCCGCAGCTATTGCAGCTTATTTACCTGCAGGTGGAGGTCCAGCTGTATTGCCAGCAGGAACTTTTACAAATCCTACAACAAGTAGAGGAGTATTGTCTTCACAAGTCTTAGCTATAGCTTTGGCGGTTGGTTTTGATAATGCTGACCCTAATTTTTCAGCAAGCAACTCAAGTTTAGCTTCATTAACTATTAAGAATGGAACATTTGCAGGCATGAGTGTTGGGGATTTTTTAACATTAGCAAACAATGTTCTTGGTGGATGTTCAAGCCAATATACTCCTGCTCAGTTAAATGAAACAGCTACTGCTATCAATGAAAACTTTGACAATGGTACTGTGGATAATGGTGTGTTGAACTGTAACAGAGGTATCGCTTTAAACATTCAGATTGGAGCTAATCCTGATGTATGTCAGACAGGTAATGATTTAGTTACAATCTCAGTTACCGGTGGAACCGCTCCATATCAACTTAAGATATACAAAAACAGTGTGTTAATTCAAACGATTAATACAAATGACGCTGTTGTATATCTTAATGCTTTAGGAACAGGAAATTTCTCGGTTACGGTTACTGATGGTAACTCACAATCAGCTTCCGGAACTTGGAGTCTTTAATCTAAACGAAAAATTTAAACAAAAAGCCATCTAATTTAGATGGCTTTTTTATTTGTAGATAAATCCTAATTTATTCTTTTTTTGATTTTAAAACAGAAACAGCTATTCCGCTGATAAGACATAAAGCAATAAAACTCAAAGAAGCCCATTCCGGAAATTCAAAATAATCAGCAACTAACATTTTAATGCCTACAAAAGAAAGGATTGCAATTAAACTATATTCCAGACAGTCAAATTTCTCCAGCATATTAGCCAAAAAGAAATACATTGAACGTAAACCAAGAATTGCAAAAATGTTGGAACTGAAAACCAGAAACGGATCAGAGGTTATTGCTAAGATGGCAGGAACACTATCTAAAGCAAAAAGCATATCCATTACTTCAATGACCAGTAAAGCTACAAAAAGTGGTGTTGCATAATTAACACCGTCAACCCTTGTGAAAAAATGTTCTTTTTCTGTTTGAGATGTTATTGGGATGGCTTTGCCAATCATTCGGTATACAAAAGAATCTTTCGGTTCAAAATTATCATCTTCCTTTTGGAATAGCATTTTAAATGCAGTAAAAAGTAAAAACGCTCCAAAAATATAGGTCATCCAACTGAATTTGTTTATTAGGATTACGCCAAAGAAAATCATTAGTCCTCTAAAGATTATAGCACCTAAAATTCCCCAAAACAAAACCCTGTGCTGGTATTTCTGTGCTATCTTAAACGAAGCAAAAATAACTGCGATTATAAAGATGTTATCAATACTTAAGGACAATTCTATTAAATAACCGGTTATATATTTTATTGTCGCTTCAGAAGGTTTGATGCCTGTTGGATTAGCAATACATTTATTACTGTACAACAAGTTAACAACTCCGGAAAAAGCAAAGGATAACGCTACCCATATTCCTGTCCAGATACCAGCTTCTTTAGAACTAATGATATGAGGGTCTTTATTAAAAATACCTAAATCGATAGCAAGGAAAACAAAAATTGTGGCTAAGAATAATATCCAAACAATCATAG
>DBIH01000001.1 GCA_002296885.1 Flavobacterium sp. UBA807
CACTGCCAATGTTGATGGTGAAGCCACTGTTATTTTCAAAACAGACGAATGGTGTATTGGCTGTGGCGATGCTACTAAAGACATCTTAGGAAAAGGCTTAATTGTTCATGACAAACCAGATGATTTTGTTACTCAACCCAGCGGAAATGCAGGTGCAAGAGTTGCATGTTCGGCTATAATTCAGTAATTCATTTGGAAGAAAAAGAACTTTTATATTTTAAAAACGCTCAGGAATGGCGTGAATGGTTGCATAATAATCACCATTCGTCAAAAGGTGTCCATCTCATATTTTACAAAGTTGACAGCGGTAAGGAAAGCATGCGTTGGGAAGAAGCTGTTCAGGTTGCCATTTGTTATGGCTGGATAGATTCAACGGTAAGAAAACTCGATGACGAACGGCGTCGTCAAATGTTTACTCCAAGAAAAGACAAAAGCGTTTGGAGCAAACTCAATAAAACTTATATCGACAGACTCATAGCCGAAAACCTGATGCATGAAAGCGGTTTGGCTAAAATTGAAATCGCAAAGAAAAATGGTTCGTGGGAAAGTTTGGATGCTGTTGAAAACTTAGAAATGCCAAAAGATTTAAAAGCCGCTTTTGCCAAAAACAAAACTGCTTTAAACAATTACAACAGCTTTAGTCCGTCTTACCGTAAAAGCTATCTGTACTGGCTCAACCAGGCTAAGCGTGAAGAAACACGGATTGCACGCATTATGCAAATTATAAGCCTTTGTGAACAAAACATCAAATCGAGAGATACTTTCTGACCAATTTGAATTGAATCCCTATAGATTTTGTGCCTTCCTTATCCTTTATGCCTTTTGTGGTTTAACAAAGGCTTATTTATCACAAAAGAAACAAAAGGGTTCAAAGACACAAAGTATTTTTTAGCTTCCAAAAAAGATTTAGTTTTGCATTAGTAAAACATTTCCAAAATGATTAACCCTTCAGCGCCAGGTTGGATTGAAAAGTTCTTTATAGAACAGAAAACTGCAGAACAGCCGGTGCTTTCTCAGGAGGAATTCTATATCAGGACACGTGCCACAGGTTTTATCTTTGGACATATCATAAGTTTTGATACAGTAATTCCAATTCCGATAACAAAAAGGCTTCCCGAAGAAATCTCTAAAATTGGAATGCTCAATACATTGTATCGAATGTATTGCATCACCAAAAACGACACTGACCCGAATCGCTTTATTGTGGCAGCAGTTGCATTCTATAACCTGCTGACACCTAAAGGTTTCAATCCGTTGCAGAAAATGCTTCAAAGCAGTTCTGATTCGAGCAAACTGGAAAAGATAATTCATGAAAGGGTTCAGACCAATGAAGATTTATTCAGCAAAAACTTCTCGCATGTAATTACGAATGCATTGCTTTTTATTGATGTCCTTGCATTCAAAAAATATTTGGAAAAAGGTTCGCTTCCCGAGAAATATTTGAACCGCATTGAAGATATTGTTGTCAGCATTGTATCGCTTTCACTGAAATCAAAAACCGGAATTTCTCTTCATGACGATTTGCTTCAGAAACTTTTTGAATCGTCTGTCCGCTATAATAAGTTTTCAGATAAAGGAATAAACAGTATTGACGATTTGGACTTGAGTTATCTGAGCAACGACTTAGAAAAATTCTATGTTATCGATTTGGCCGGAATCAGCCTGTGGAGTGATGAAAAAGTAGAAAATGAAGAACGTTATTTTATGTTCAAGTTAGGAGACAAGCTAAACATTCCGGAAAATTTCACTCTTGAAAGCATCAACTTTATAAACGATTTTATTGTAAAGCATAAAAACGAGATTCCGTATTTCAACAATTCAAACCCGGTCAAGAATTTCTATGACAACACCACAGAAAGTGTACAGATTTTGATCAACCGAAATAAAAATAGGTTAATCAAAGAACTTTCAGAAAGCAAGGAATTAATGCAGTTATTGGCAAAATCTACACACAAAGATTTGGATAAAGAAGAAAAGAAAAAGATAAAGTCACAAATGCTCGACATCTGCAAAACAGTGCCATCTTTGACTATCTTTTTGCTGCCAGGCGGAAGTCTGCTATTACCAATACTGATAAAATTCATACCTCAGTTATTGCCGTCAGCATTTAATGAAAATGAAGAAAGGGAATAAATAAAAACGCCCTAAGGCGCTTTAAAACTTTAATTGGTAGACTTCATCTAAATCCTTGTTGGAGCTAAGGTTTACTTTCAAATCGGTTACATATCCTGAATTAAGTCCGTAAACCCAGCCGTGTAATGTAAGCTCCTGCCCGCTTCTCCAGGCAGCCTGCACAATTGATGTTTTTGCCAAATCTAAAACCTGTTCTTTTGCGTTTATTTCCACAAAAGCATTAAATCGTTCTTCTTCATTAACAATAGAATCCAGCTGACTATCATGCAAACGATATACATCTTTAATATGGCGAATCCAGTTATCTATGATTCCGATTGAATCATTTCCCATGGCAGCTTTCACTCCGCCACAACCATAATGACCACAAACAATCACGTGTTTTACTTTCAAAACATTGACAGCATAATCGAGAACGCTTAACATGTTCATATCAGAATGAATGACCATATTGGCGATATTCCTGTGCACAAAAACTTCACCGGGTTTGGCACCAATAATTTCATTAGCAGGAACACGGCTGTCGGAGCAGCCAATCCATAATAAAGGCGGTGTTTGCCCTTTGGCTAAATCCTTGAAATAGTTTGGATCTTTCTCCAATGTTCGTTCAACCCATTCTTTATTATTGTCTAATATCTTTTTATAAAAATCCTCCATATCCTAAATTTGTATCAAATATAAATAAAAAAACCACCAACCTGAGAATGTGATTGATGGTTTGCAAGTTTGTTTCCGACTTATCAGTGTCTCAATTTTGCGACAGAAAAGCCCGGATTTTCTTCATCTTTTATGTATAAAGTTTCTTCATAGAAAGTTACTTCGCCGGTTTCAATATTGTGCATCCCGCCGACAATTCCAATCTCACCGTTTTCAATCATCTGCTCCAGGATAAAACTACGCTCGATGATATTGTTAACGTTACGTCTTACATTGATTTCGGAAACATTCTCTACAAAAGTTGGGTTAGATGCGGTTCGGTTATCCTGAATGGATTTTTCAGCATAAACTGCCGGCTGGATTTTAGAAAGCAGTTCGGTAAGATTGCCCATTTCAACATGGTCGCAGGCTCCTTTAACCGCTCCGCATTTGGTGTGCCCCAATACCACGATTAACTTTGAACCTGCCACTTTGCAGGCGAATTCCATGCTTCCTAATATGTCGGTATTGACAATGTTTCCGGCGATACGTACCGAAAAAATATCACCCAATCCTTGGTCAAAAATTAGTTCCGCTGAAGTCCGGCTATCAATACAACTTAGAATAGTTGCGAAAGGCCATTGACCATCGCGTGTATCATTAACCTGTTCGAGCAGATTTCTGTGTTCCTGCAGATTGGTTACAAAACGTTTATTACCAGCTTTTAATATCTCTAAGGCTTTTCTTGGTGTAATGGAAGCCTGTAATTCTTTATTTAATGTTTTCATATTTAATTATTCTTATGTTCTACAAACACATGTTTTTCTTCTTCTCCTGTATTAGTCAATTCGTACGCTTTTTTAAATCCTACTAATTTTACTTTAATGTTTTCTTCTTTTGCAGTATTATTTTTAAATTCCTTAATCAAATCTAAAACATCATGTGCAATATAAACGGTGTCACTGGCATTTATAATTACTTTGGAGTTTTCGGGGATTGATACTAAGGTTGATTTGACTGCGGCTTTGTTTAAGAAAGACACTTCCTGCGCCAAATCAATATGAATGACGTCACCATCTTTATATTCTTCCTTTCTGAACTTATAGGCGCGCTGCATATTTCCCTTTAAAACAAATATAATACTGATTATAATTCCAAGTGCAACACCTTTCAATAAATCTGTAAAAACCACACCTATAAACGTTGCAATAAAAGGTACAAACTGATATTTACCTTTTTCCCAAAAGTGTTTAATGGTTTTTGGATTGGCTAATTTATATCCGATTAATAGTAATATAGCTGCCAAAGTTGCTAATGGAATTTTGTTCAGGATTGCAGGAATTGCCACCACACTAATTAATAATAACATACCGTGAATAATAGTTGACATTTTCGATTTGGCTCCGGCATTGTTGTTAGCCGATGTTCTTACCACTACCGATGTCATTGGTAAGCCGCCAAGCAATGAACTGATAATGTTACCGACTCCTTGGGCTTTTAATTCGACATTTGTGTCGGTATATCTTTTTTGTACATCCATCCTGTCGGCAGCCTCAATACATAAAAGTGTTTCAATTGAAGCGACCACAGCAATGGTTATGGCTGTAATCCATACTTTAGAATTTGTTATCGCTGTAAAATCGGGAGCAACAAAGATGCTGGCAAATTCCTGAAAAGAAGTCGGAACCGGCAAAGCAACCAAATGTTGGTTTCCAATGGCTAAGTTACTTCCGCTCTGAATAAAAACCTCATTAAGGGCAATTCCGGCAATAACGGCAATCAGAGCAGCAGGAACAAGTTTTAATCGTTTCAAAAAGTCAAACTTAGTCCAAGCAATTAAAATAGTTAGTGAAACTAGTGTAATAATTATTGACCCTGGCTGAACATGGTTTATCATGTGGAAAATTTCTGAAAAAGTGTTTTCTCCATCAGGTTGCAGGAAGCCAAAATCACCTTCGTGGTCGGGATCATAACCAAAAGCATGTGGTATCTGTTTTAGAAAAATAATGACACCTATTCCGGCAAGCATACCTTCGATGACATTGGTCGGAAAGTAATTAGAAATACTTCCTGCTTTTAAGAACCCTAATGCCAATTGGATGATACCGGCAATTAACCCGGCTAATAAAAAAATATTATAAGCTCCTAAATCGCTGATTGCCGTTAGGACAATTGCGGTTAAACCCGCTGCCGGACCTGTAACACTAATATGTGACTGGCTTAGATAACCTACTACCAAACCACCAACAACTCCTGAAATAATTCCGGCAAATAAAGGCGCACCGGAAGCCAGAGCAATTCCCAAACATAACGGAAGTGCTACTAAGAAAACCACTAAACCTGATGCAAAGTCAGATTTAAGGTTTGCAAAAAGATTGATTTTTTTTGTCATACCTAAAATTTAGTTTAATAAAAAGTTTCCATCACAATTGATGGTTGGGATTTATTAAGCAAACTCAGGTGGAGGTGAGATTATATCTGAAGTAACATTATCATGACGTAACAGGTTTTCAGAAATGATTTCAGTGTTTTTCTTGATTTTCAATTCTAAAAAAGGATAGTCAAACTGCTGTTTCACCTCAGCTTTTACTTCCTTTAATTCTTTGTGGATTTCTTCTTCGGCAAAACTATAAAACAAAGATGTATCCGTGCTTTTTTTAATCAACGTAACCACAGTTGGCGTTGAAAGAAAAGCAATAAATACTATCAATATTAATCTTGCGAATAATTTCATGCGACAAATTTAGCCATTCGAGGTAGGTTTGGAAAAGGATTATAATATTTTTAACATTCAATAACTATAAGTCAAATTTATAGTTTTTATATTTGTATCAAATTTTACTATAAATGACAATTACACAATTAAAATATGTTTTGGCTGTTGCCGAACACAAGAATTTTACACTTGCTGCAGAGAAATGTTTTGTTACCCAGCCTACACTCAGCATGCAGATACAAAAAATTGAAGAGGAACTCGGAATCCAGATTTTTGACAGAACGAAGAAGCCTATTCAACTTACAGAGATTGGGCAGCAGATTGTTAATCAATCGAAGAATATTGTTAATGAAGCTGATAGAATTCAGGATATTGTAGACCAGCAGAAAGGTTTTATCGGCGGTGAGTTCCGTTTGGGCATCATTCCAACGATTATGCCTACTCTACTTCCGATGTTTCTGAATAATTTTATCAAAAAGTATCCGAAAGTAAAATTGATAATTGAGGAGCTCAACACCGATGAGATTATTACAAAACTCAATAACGGCCATCTTGATGCTGCGATTGCCGCAACGCCTTTGGAAGAAGAAAAGATAAAAGAAGTGGTATTATATTTCGAGCCTTTTGTAGCTTACATTCCAGAAGGGCACAGCAATTTTAAAAAGCAGGAAATAGAAGTTGATGACTTAAATATTGATGAAATCCTTTTGCTTCAGGATGGACATTGTTTTAAGGACAGCATCCTGAATTTGTGTAAAAATGTAGCGGCAAATGAAAAAGCGCATTTTCAAATTGAAAGCGGAAGTTTTGAAACATTGATAAAACTCGCCGACGAAGGTTTGGGAACAACACTGCTTCCTTATTTACACACTTTGGATTTAAAGGAAAAAGACCAGCAAAAACTAAGGCATTTCAAGGAGCCAAAACCTGCCCGTGAAGTAAGCCTTATTTTCCCGAAGAACGAACTGAAAATACATATTATTGATGCTTTGCGCAGTACGATAGCCGGAGTGGTTAAAGGTGCAATTGTATTTCAGAATGTACAGATCATAAGTCCATTGCAAAAAAAATAAGGAGCTTTGCACAAAACTCCTTATTCCTTTCTGTTAACTAACTACAGATAAACATTGTTTTAATTCGGGGTGTTCATTCGTAAAGAATAACAACCATTTTTTTAATTGCTCAACTTCGTATGGCAATAGGTTTCGGATTGCTTTTTTCAATTCCTTAGCAAAAAGAACAGGATCAAAGCTTACTCTTTCGAGTACAGATTTCGTGTAATCGTAGATCATTCTAGGCATAGTTGGTTAAGATTTGGGGTTATCTTATTGTAAGAACGTTTGGTAAATTTATATTAAAAAATATTTACCACCAACTATTTTTATTAAAATTTATCGTTAAAGCACTTTTTTAATCGATGAAATGCGCTTATTAACATTTTTTTTAAGTTTTAACTTACTAAAATGTTTTTATCTATTACTTCGTAAAGCCATTTTTGAGGCTCGGGTTTATCAGCTGTAAAATAAAATAGCCAATTGATAAGTCTTTCTCTCTCATAGGGTAATAATTCTTTTGAAGCCTTTTTCAATACCTTCAAAAAAATGTCTTTATTATTAACTGCTTTAATGATTGAAGATTTCGTAAAATCATATGCCATTTGTCCCATGACTGTGAAAATTTTAAAGTATTACATATTTATATACGTAACAATTAAAGAGGGAGTTTCCCTACCTAAATAAATAAAAAAAGGAACCGTTTAAGTTCCTTTTAGTTTTATTTATTATTAATGAGCAACATACAATGCTGCAGTTCTGGTTTTTCCTTTATAAATTTCATAAGCCAAGATGCTAATTCTTCCAATTCGTAAGGCAACAAAACCCGACATGCTTTCTCGAGTTCCTTGCAAAAAAGATTAACATCAAAACTTACTCTTTTCAACACTGACTTAGTGTAGTCTAACATTGATTTAGACATAGAAAAAATAATTTAGGGTTAACTATATAGTAAGAACGGTTTTTGGTTTACCAAATTTAAAAATATTTTTTATTCGGTAATAAATTGGAACGTTAAAAATAACTGTAAGGAAAGTTAATTTTTATGAAAACCCTTTAACGGCGCGCAACATTTCTCTTTTACCCGGAGCACCAGGAAGCTTTTCTACAGAAAAACCTGCTGATAACATGGCGCTTTTTATTGAAGTGCGACAGGCATAAGTCACCAAAACTCCATTAGCCCTTAGTGCTTTATACATAGCTGCAAATACTTCTTCTGACCACAATTCAGGCTGAACACGGAAACCAAAAGCATCAAAGTAGATCAAATCAAAAGCGTTTTCATCATCTATATCCTGAAAGAACTGTTTGCGTTTCGTTAGAGCAAAATTATCCGAGAAATTGTTCTTTTGTTCCCAGCTGACTTTATGCATTTGTTTGAAAACTTCCAGCTCATTCTCAGCAATTTCTTTTGGATAATTCATCTGCATGGCTTCATCCAAAGCAACTGGGTAGGCTTCTACTCCAACATAATCGATTTCCTGATTCGTCTTTTTGGTTTCCACGAAAGTGATAAAGCAGTTGAGTCCGGTGCCGAAACCTATTTCTAAAATTGAAATGGCCTGTCCCTCTTTGAGAGACAAGCCATTCTTTATGAATACGTGGTATGCTTCCTGGATTGCACCGTGTTTTGAATGGTAACTTTCGTTCCATTCCGGCAGATGGATGGTTGTTGAACCATCATTGGTCTGGATAATTTCGCGCTTCAAAATTACTCCTTTATGTATAGCTTCTTAATTCGTTGAATTGGGCCTCCACATTTATTCTCGTGACATTTGATACAGGCATCAACACCTGCATTGAAATGCTCCTTCTGATTTTTTGAATCTTTATAAAGCAGTTGTTGTGCTTCTATATATTCTTTTGCCTTTACCTTGAAGAACAAATCATTATCGGTTTCATCCGTAAACTTTGCAGTATAGATTTTTAGATAATGCTCGGGAAATTTACCTATGGTATCACCATTCTTGATGTTCTCCTTTACGCGTTGATTATCGACATACATTTGTTCCATCAAAGCTGCCATTTCCGACATCTGATACATTTCGAGTTTTTTTTCCTGCTTTAGTGGACATTTCTTCTCTATGCCTTTCTGCTCTTTCTTCTGGCAGGACAGGAAGCTAAAAACTAAAACAAATGCAAGTATCTTTTTCATTTATGACTTTTTGATGTAAACACCGTCAGCAAGGAATGAATAGGTAGTTTCAGGTTTGGTGATTTTTGCAATTTCCTCTTTTGATTTTCCTGCATCCTTAGCATAATGTCTAAGCTCCTCAACTGTTTCCACATCAACAAAGGCTTTACCTTTCACTATTGCGGTGCTGTTATCGGCATTCAACGGAACGAAGAAAGCATAGTCTTTAAACTTAACGAATGACTCATCATCACCGGCAAGTTCCATCTTCATCCAGCAGCCTTTCTTCTTGCACACCGCTTTGATGTTCGATTCGAACACAACCGTAATCGTATCACCTTTTTTAAGTGTTTTGTACTTATCAAGCATTTGCTTTTTGGTTAAGATCTTAGTCACTTTGAACTTATCGCCAAAGGACGCATAATCATTACTATTAAAGGCTTTAGCTTTTTTCTGTGCTGATACTGTCACAACAACAAGCAACATAATCAGGATGGTGTGCATTTTCTTCATGTGTGCATTTTTTTGATGAATTGCAAATGTAAAAAGAATAGCAAAAACAGTTGTTAAAATGGTAATTATTTTTGCTTTTTGTTGCGAAAGTAAGTTGTCAATTGCATCAAAAGGAAGCAATTCAAAAAAAGTTTTCAATTTCTTTTTAGGATAGTAAATGCTAATATATTTTTAGTAGTTTTACAAAAAACTAACGACACAACATTAACTAAAAGAAAATGATTTGTAAAATATTGATTTTCAAAAATTTAAATTGTTTTCAGATTAAAACACGATCCTAACATTATGCTAAAAACTACCAGCGAAATCGATATAGTAAGAGCAAAAACATCTAAAATAAGTGAAGTCGATTTTGATAATATAGCCTTTGGAAATGTATTTACCGACCACATGCTTGTTTGTGATTTCAAAGAAGGAAAATGGGGTAAGCCTGTTATCAAACCCTACGAGCCCTTTATGATTGATCCTTCGGCTAAGGTCTTTCATTACGGGCAGGCAATCTTTGAAGGAATGAAAGCTTACCGCGATGAGAATGATGAAATCTGGCTCTTCAGACCCGATCAGAATCTTGACCGTTTTAATAAATCGGCAGTAAGGATGGCGATGCCCGAAATCCCTGAAGAAATCTTCATAGGTGGGTTGAAAACCATCGTAGATCTGGAACGTAACTGGGTTAAGAAAGGACTTGGCAATACATTATACATACGACCATTTATGATTGCAATTGGTTCGGGGGTTATTGCCCAGCCATCTACACAATATCGTTTTATGATTATCCTTTCCCCTGCCCGTTCGTATTATTCGGGTGAAGTAAAGGTAATTATCGCCGAACATTACAGCCGCGCTGCGAATGGTGGAATTGGTGCTGCAAAAGCGGCGGGGAATTATTCCTCACAATTTTATCCACAGAAGCTGGCACAGGAAAAAGGTTTTCAGCAAATCATCTGGACAGACGATGCTACACATACCAAGCTTGAAGAAGCCGGTACGATGAATGTTTTCTTTAGGATAAACGATACTTTATGTACGGCTCCGACCAGCGAGCGAATCCTTGACGGTGTTACGAGAAAAAGTTTGATTGCTTTGGCGAAACGCGAAGGCATTAAAGTAGAAGAACGTTCGGTATTGGTCGAAGAACTGATAAATGGGATGAAGGATGGCAGCTTAAAGGAAATCTTTGGGGCAGGAACTGCCGCAGTTGTTAGCCCTATTGTAGGGTTTCAGTACCAGGAGCATTATTATGAGTTGCCAAAACTGGAAAACTCGTTTGCTTTGCAGTTAAAGGACAAACTGACTAA